>JAISII010000145.1 GCA_031262125.1 Oscillospiraceae bacterium
TCTTTTTTTGCAACAGCCGCACGAGAAAATGCAGCAATGCCGAAAATTTTAGAAACACGCAGTGCAACTTCGTCAAAATCGGGTTCCCAATCAATCGGCTCTACATAAATGGTAGATTGAGCTATGTAAATTTTAAAGTCGCCCAGCGGCTTTAGCGATATTCGGATATTCTTTTTTAAAATATCCTCAAAGGTGCGGCGGTTGAGCCCTTTAAGCACAACCTCGCCCAATTTTATTAAAATAATTTCTTTCATGTTTTGTTGGTTTACCTCTTTTTTATTATAATCGGCAGGGCAAAGTGCTACCTTACCGCAACTCCGGCTAAATTTTCAATCCCCGTGCGGATGCCCTCTGTAAGGGCATCTACATCCTCAATTGTGTTATGCTTGCAAAAACTGATACGCAGTGCGGTGTCAATTTGCGAGTCGGGCAGCCCAATTTCTTTTAAAACATAGCTTTTTTGCCCTTTTTTGCAGGCACTCCCGCTCGACACAAAAATATTGCGTTGAGCCAAAAAGTGCATCATAGTTTCGCTTTTAACCGCATTTGTAGAAATATTTAAAACATAAGGCAAGCAATCGGGGCAGCTGTTAATGGTGATTTCGGGTATGTCCGCCAGTGCCTCACGGGCATAGGCGTTAAGCTTGCGTATGTGCAAATAGTTTTTTTCTATGCTAAACTCGCTAACCGCCGCACCAAAGGCACAAATTGCAGGCACGCCCTGTGTGCCGGGGCGGAGCGTAAGCTCTTGGCTGCCGCCAAAAGCACGGGGCAGAATTTTTACGCCTTTTTTAACATAAAGTGCACCTGTGCCTTTTGGACCGTGAACTTTGTGGGAAGAAACTGTCATAAGGTCAATGCCGTGTTTTTTTGGAGTAAGCTTAACTTTGCCATAGGCTTGTACAGCATCGCAATGGAAAAGTGCAGGGGCTTTTTTTGCTTTTATAAGGTCGGCAATAAGCCCGATTGGCATAAACGAGCCAAGCTCGTTGTTAACCGCCATAGCCGAAACAAAAATTGTGTTTTCGTCAATTGCATTTGCAAAAGCTTCGGGTGCAACTGCACCGTTTTGGTCGGGCTTTAAAAAAACCACTTCAAACCCGACAGAGGATAGGTACTTCATAGCTTCTAAAACCGAGCTGTGCTCTATAGAAGTGGTAACAACCCTGTTGCCCAGCTTGCGTCGGGCACAAACACCGCCCAAAACTGCCAAATTGTTCGCTTCGGTGCCGCCGCTTGCAAAAATAACTTCGTTCGCACTAACGCCAAGCGATTCGGCAATTGCCAAACGTGCAAGGTCAAGCTCTTCTTCCGCCTCGAACCCGATTGAATGTAGCGACGACGGGTTGCCGAATTTTGTTTGCATTATATATACGGCTTTGGCACAAGCTTTGTCGCTAACTCGGGTGGTTGCACTGTTGTCGAGGTAATGGGTTTTTTCGGCATAAATGTTGGGCAATATCATAAGCGTTATTTAACATTCCTTTTTTGATAATTTTACATTATATATAAAATATCATTAAACATTATACACCTATTATTCAAAAAAATAAATGCTTTTCACCTAAAATTTACAATTAATTCAGATGTAAATTATGTAAGAGTGTATATTTGCCAAAGTTTGAATAAAAAACCATTGTTTGCAAAGGCTAAAAGCAAGGGTTATAGGTGAATTATTAATATAGGCGGTGCAAAAGTTTGAATTTTATTCAAACTTTATATTTATATTCGCCGTGCAGTTCTGCCTGCGGCAGACGCACGATGCGTATTTTTTATGACACATTCGCTTTCGGCTCACAGAGCTTGTGTGTTATTTATAAATTTTTGTGAGCCTGAAAGGCAAATGGTCATAAAAATGATAGAAAAAGAACAATACAAAGAGCGGGTAGAACAGGCATCAAACAACAGCCCTATTTTGCTAAACTGCGTTAAGGCGTTTTTGGCGGGCGGAGCAATTTGTGTGCTGGGGCAGGCACTTACCGTGCTTTACAGTATGGTGTTGCCCTTGCAAACGGCAAAAACGCTGACTTCGGTTACGCTAATTTTTTTGGGTGCAATGCTAACAGGTTTAGGTGTGTACCACAAAATAGCAAAGCATACCGGGGCAGGCACGCAGGTGCCAATTACGGGGTTTGCCAATGCAGTTGCCTCCAGTGCGGTTGAGTTTAAAAGCGAAGGCTGGATTATGGGCGTTGGGGCAAAAATATTTTCGGTAGCCGGACCTGTAATAGCTTATTGCTTACTGGCTAGCGTGATTTATGGTATTGTTTATTGGGGTGTAGGAATGATTATACCTTTTTTTTAATTAATAGCTCATTGCTTGTTAGTAAGCGTTATTTATAAAAAACAACCCACTTGCCCGAGTGTTTGCTTGGGCAAGTTTCTTTTTCGACAAAATTAAAATTCGGTTACGGAAAAATAAATAAAAAAAATCAAGCAAATACTAAAAATTGCTTGACAAAATTTACATTTAGTTGTAAAATAATTTATTACTGAATAATGGGGAAGTTTGCAATATAGCCCAAAAATAAAAATTGATAACAGCAGAATATTAGCACAAAATTTTGCAGTTGTCAATAGCTGTTTTAGGCAGATTGTCCAAAATTTGCTTGTTAACTAAAAAACCGTTAAATTTTGCCTTGTTTTAGCCATTTTCGGCGTGCAAAAAACGGTGATTTTTGAAGATAAAATAAAAGGAGTGCAAATAATGCTGAATGTAAAACCTGTATCACTCGGCAAAACAACACGAATGAGCTTTGGCAAAATCAACGAAGTTATTGATATGCCGAACCTTATCGAAATCCAAAAAAACTCTTACAAATGGTTTTTGGAAGAGGGGTTGAAGGATGTTTTTAAAGATGTTTCCGGCATAGCCGATTATTCCGGCGACTTGTATTTGGAGTTTATCGACTATACACTGGACGTGGAGCACCCTAATTACAGCGTTATTGAGTGCAAAGAGCGTGATGCTACATATTCGGCTTCGCTGCGGGTTAAGGCACGCCTTATTAACAAAGAAACGGGCGAGATTAAAGAAAGCGACGTTTTTATGGGGGACTTCCCCTTGATGACCGACAGCGGCACGTTTGTAATTAACGGTGCCGAGCGTGTTGTTGTTTCTCAGTTGGTAAGAAGCCCCGGCGTTTATTTTAAAATGGAGCACGATAAAACGGGCAAAGAGCTTTTCAGCTCGACCGTTATACCAAACCGTGGTGCATGGCTGGAGTATGAAAACGATGTTAACGACGTGTTTTATGTTAGAATAGACAAAAACCGCAAAGTGCCTATTACGGTGCTGCTGCGTGCTTTGGGGCTTTCAAACGACGGCGATATTTTAGAAGTGTTCGGTGATGATGCAAGAATTAAAGCAACGCTTGAAAAAGACCCTACCTCTAACAAAGATGAGGGTTTGCTTGAGTTGTATGCAAAGCTGCGTCCGAGTGAGCCGCCTACGATTGAAAGTGCACAAAACCACTTACATAATTTGTTTTTTGACCCACGCCGTTATGATATGAGCCGTGTTGGGCGTTATAAATATAACAAAAAACTTGGGCTTGCAGGGCGTATTAACGGCTGCGAGGTTGCCGAGCCGATTGCCGACCCCTTAACGGGCGAAGTTTTGGCAAACCGTGGTGAGGTTTTGGACAAGACACGTGCCGAGGAAATCGAACGCAAGGGCGTTTCGGCTGCTGTTGTTAAAGTGGGCGACAAATACATTCGGGTTATTTCTAACGGAATGGTAGACATTGCCGATTTTGTTGATTTTGATTGCAAACCTTATGGAATTAAAGAAAAAGTTTCGTTTAAGGTTTTGTCGCAAATTTTAGAAGAGTGCGAAACCGAGCAGGAGCTGCGTGAAGCAATAGGTACCCGTGCGGCAGAGCTTGTGCCTAACACAATTACATTGGACGATATTTTTGCTTCTATTAACTATATGAACTGCCTTGCCGAGGGGCTTGGGCATACCGACGATATTGACCATTTGGGCAACAGGCGTATTCGCTGCGTTGGCGAGTTGCTGCAAAACCAGTTCCGCATTGGCTTTGCAAGGCTGGAGCGTGTTATTCGTGAGAGAATGACATTGCAGTCGCAGGATTTAGACTCACTTTCTCCCGCAAGCCTTATAAACATTCGCCCTGTTACGGCGGCTATTAAAGAGTTTTTCGGTTCTTCTCCGCTTTCTCAGTTTATGGATCAAACAAACCCCCTTGCCGAGCTTACACACAAACGCAGGCTTTCGGCATTGGGTCCCGGCGGTTTGTCCCGTGAGCGTGCAGGCTTTGAAGTTCGAGACGTTCACTACACACACTATGGGCGTATGTGCCCTATCGAAACTCCCGAAGGTCCGAACATCGGCTTGATTTCGTACCTTGCAACCTTTGCAAAAATTAACGAGTACGGCTTTATCGAAGCACCTTTCCGCAAGATTGATAAATCTACAGGTGCCGTAAGCGACGAAGTTGTTTATATGACAGCCGATAAAGAGGACGAATTTATTGTTGCACAGGCAAACGAACCTTTGGACGAAAACGGATTTTTTGTAAACCCCAAAGTTGTTGGACGTTATAAAGACGAATTTGTTGAGTTTGAACCCTCTAAATTTGATTTTATGGACGTTTCGCCAAAAATGGTTGTTTCGGTAGCAACTGCGATGATTCCCTTTTTGGAAAACGACGATGCAAACCGTGCGTTAATGGGCTCGAACATGCAGAAGCAGGCAGTGCCTCTGCTAAAATCCGAAGCACCGTTTGTTGGCACGGGTATGGAATATAAAGTAGGCGTAGACTCGGGCGTTTGCATTTTGGCACAAGACAACGGTATTGTGCTTAGTGTTTCGGCTGATGTTATTAGAGTTAAATACGATACTTTGGGTATTCAGGAACATAAAGTAATTAAGTTTTTGCGTTCTAACCAAAGCACCTGTATTAACCAGCTTCCTGTTGTTGCTCGTGGGCAAAAGGTTAAAAAAGGCGATGTTCTTGCCGACGGACCTTCTACCAAAAACGGCGAAATTTCACTCGGCCGTAACGCACTTATCGGCTTTATGACATGGGAAGGCTATAACTATGAGGATGCTGTTTTAATTAACGAAAAAATCGTTCGTGATGACGTTTATACGTCAATCCACATAGAAGAATATGAAATCGAAGCCCGTGATACAAAATTGGGTGCCGAAGAAATTACCCGTGATATTCCCAACGTGGGCGAGGATATGCTTAAAGACCTTGACCAAAACGGCGTAATTTATATTGGTGCCGAGGTGCAGGCAGGCGATATTTTAGTCGGCAAAGTTACACCTAAGGGAGAAACCGAGCTGACCGCAGAAGAACGCTTGCTTAGAGCAATTTTCGGCGAAAAAGCCCGAGAGGTAAGAGATACCTCGCTGCGAGTACCCCATGGCGAAAGCGGCATTGTTGTTGATGTTAAAGTGTTTACCCGTGAAGACAGCAAAGAAGACCTGCAGCCCGGCGTAAACAAAGTTGTTCGCTGCTATTTGGCACAAAAACGCAAAATAAGTGTAGGCGACAAAATGGCGGGTCGCCATGGTAACAAGGGCGTTGTTTCCCGCATATTGCCAATGGAAGATATGCCGTTCTTGCCCGACGGCACACCGCTGGATATTGTGCTTAACCCGCTGGGCGTTCCTTCTCGTATGAACATCGGTCAGGTTTTGGAAGTGCATTTGGGCTATGCCGCAAAAGCTTTGGGCTGGCATGTTATGACACCTGTTTTTGACGGTGCACACGAGGGCGACATTTTTGAAGCTTTGGCAAAAGCCGGTTACGACGAAAACGGCAAAACATGGCTTTGCGACGGCAGAACAGGCGAACGCTTTGATAACCCCGTAACAGTCGGCTATATGTACTACTTAAAGCTCCACCACTTGGTTGACGATAAAATCCAT
>JAISII010000080.1 GCA_031262125.1 Oscillospiraceae bacterium
ATATTATTTCCACTTTGCTGTTTAATATTCAGAGGTCGGGGCGTGGGGCAGCGCCCCACTATGAAATTTTAATGCGTTATTTAGCTGTTATACTCTGAAATTTTTATAAACTATTGACAGGGTTTCTTTTTCTCCTTCCGTCAAGGCAGGGAGAACATTAAGTAAAAAAACAAAAAATTCCTCTTGGGTTTTCCAAGGGGAATTTTTCTGTTTGCATTTTTCGGCTAAAAGTGATATAATGTTTTAAAATCGGCTCTTACATATTAACGGTTAACACCGCTAATATAAAGTAAGGGCAGAGGAATAAGGTGGTTGACCATTTCCCACGCACGATAAAATCGTGAAGGAGGTGGTAGTATTGACGGAAACTGTTCTGTTAATCATTGTATTAGTGGCACTAAAAGAAGTCATTAAATACATAAAAAAATAACCACTTAAACCTTGGACGGATTGTGGTTATTTTATAATCTAACCGGTCAACCGCTTTAAACGGTCTGCCCTTATGACATTATTATATAGAGAAATATAGTGTTTGTCAAGGGTTTGCTAAACTATTTCTGCATTCTGCATTATTATTTCTTATTTATTATAAAACTTCTTATTTATTATAAAAACAGGAGAATTAAGCAATGAAAAAACTTTTGATTGGCAACGAAGCCGCTGCACGCGGACTTTGGGAGGCGGGCTGCGGAGTTGTTTCCAGCTACCCCGGCACGCCCAGCACCGAAATTACAGAGTATTTCAGCAAATACGACGATGCCTACAGCGAATGGGCACCAAACGAAAAGGTAGCAGCCGAAACCGCCTTTGGGGCGTCGCTTGCGGGGCAACGCAGCTGCTGCTGTATGAAGCATGTTGGCTTAAACGTAGCCGCCGACCCGCTGTTTACGCTGTCTTACACCGGGGTTAATGCGGGTATGATAATAGCCGTTGCCGACGACCCGGGTATGCATTCCTCGCAAAACGAGCAAGACTCTCGGCACTATGCCATAGCCGCAAAGGTGCCTATGCTTGAACCGTCGGACTCGGCGGAGTGCAAAGCTTTTATGAAGCTGGGGCTGGAGCTTTCGGAAAAATACGACACACCCGTAATCTACCGCACCTGCACACGCATTGCACATTCGCAAAGCTTGGTGGAGCTTGAAGAAAAGCAGAATATCGAGCCAAAACCCTATGTTAAAAACGGGCAAAAATACATAATGATGCCCGGCAACGCCATAAGACGCCACCCGTTTGTTGAAGAACGCACTGCCGCACTAACCGAGTATGCAGAAACTGCGGAAATTAATTTTGAAGAGCTTAACCCGCAGGCAGAGCTTGGGATTATTACAAGCGGCACCTGCTACCAATATGTTAAAGAGGTTTTCGGCGACAGCGTAAATGTGTTTAAGCTGGGTATGGTCAACCCCCTGCCCGTTAAGCGTTTGCAAGCTTTTGCCACTAAGGTTAAGCGTTTGGTTGTTGTTGAGGAGCTTGACCCGATTATTGAAACTCATTGCCGCAACATCGGCTTAACCGTAGAGGGCAAAAACCTGTTTGGTTACTTGGGCGAGCTTAGCCAAAGCAAAATTGCCGCAGCTTTCGGGCTGCAAGCCAAACCCTTTGCAACTACCAATACTCAAGTTCCCGTGCGTCCTCCCGTTATGTGTGCGGGCTGCCCGCACAGGGGGATGTTCTATACACTTGCAAAAAACAAAATTACCGTAATGGGCGATATTGGCTGCTATACCCTTGGTGCACAAGCCCCGCTTAACGCTATCGACAGCACGCTTTGTATGGGTGCTTCGGTATCCGGGTTGCATGGCTTTAACAAAGCGGGCGGCACACAAACCGAGGGCAAAACCGTCGGCGTAATCGGCGACTCTACCTTTATGCACTCAGGAATTACAGGGCTTGTTAACATTGCATACAACGGTTCAAATTCTACCGTAATCGTGCTGGATAACTCAATTACAGGTATGACAGGGCACCAGCAAAACCCAACCACGGGCTATAACATAAAAGGCGACCCTGCGGCACAAATTAATATCGAACAACTCTGCCGCTCTTTGGGCATTAACCGTGTTACGGTTGTAGACCCCTACGACCTTGCCGCCTGCGAAAAAACCGTTAAAGAAGAGCTTGCCGCAGCCGAGCCGTCGGTTATAATCTCACGCAGACCGTGTGTGCTGCTAAAACACGTAAAAACCGCACCGCCGCTGACAATTGCCGCCGACAAATGCAAAAGCTGCAAACGCTGTATGCAATTGGGCTGCCCGGCAATCAGCATGAAAAACAACAAAGCGGTAATTGACAAAACCTTGTGCGTTGGCTGCAATGTTTGCAAACAGCTTTGTGCATTTGATGCAATAGGAGGTAACGAAGAATGAATACAAAAAGTATTATGATAGTCGGAGTCGGCGGGCAGGGCTCGCTGCTTGCAAGCAAGCTTATGGGCAACCTTCTCACCGCATGCGGGTACGATGTTAAAGTATCCGAGGTTCACGGAATGAGCCAACGTGGCGGCTCGGTGGTTACTTATGTGCGTTACGGGCAAAAAGTGTATTCGCCGGTTATCGAAACAGGCGAGGCTGACTGCATAGTTTCGTTCGAAAAATTAGAAGCCGCCCGTTATCTCGACAAACTCAAGCAAGGCGGCGTTATTGTAACCAACACGCAAGAAATCGACCCAATGCCCGTAATTATCGGTGCGGCACAATACCCCAACGATATTTTAGACGAAGTAAAAGCAAAGGGCGTTGCCTTAGATGCCTTTGATGCGTTGGAACTTGCTTTGCAGGCAGGTTCGGCAAAAGCCGTTAACATTGTGCTGCTGGGCAGGCTTGCAAACCACCTCGATATCCCAATTGCAGACTGGCTTGCAGCCATAGAAAACGTGGTAAAACCGCAATTTGCAGAGCTTAACAAAACTGCTTTTATGCTTGGTGTAAATTCGGTTGAGGCGGTTGGTTAAATAAATCAGAAATAATAATGCAGAATGCAAAAATATATTTTTTGCTGAATTTGATTATTTGATTATTTCGACCCGCCAGCCCCTTGACAAAAGCAAAAAAATCAATATAATATAAACAGAGCTTACCAGTAGACGGTTGCTCCCAACTAAAGATTAAAAAATAACCGTTCGTTTGGAGACTGGCGGTTATTTTTTGTTGTCTTGTATAACCACCCCGTCTGCTCAGTACAATCTAAAAATGTTTTTATTTTTTTAGATTTTTAATAAAAGATAAATTTTATTTTTTACTTAGGGAGCAGCCACCCCTCCACGGAGGGGAATCTTTCTGTATTGCCGAGACTTTTCGATTGTTTGGATGGTTTTCTTATGTTTATACCTGTGGTATGCTTTTAGTCTATTGTGTGTGCTAATATTCCCCTCCGTGGAGGGGTGGCTTCGCTTTAGCGAAGACGGGGTGGTTTGCGACGCAAGTCGCCTCTTGCTTCTTGCTTCTATCCTCTGACCTCTTGCCTCTAAAAGGGCAGGGCGACAGCCCTGACGGGGTGGTTTTTACAAAATTTGTTGCATTTTGTCAAGATAAAATCTCAAATACTACTAAGGAAGAGAAAAGCTATGCCAACTAAAAAACGTAAAATTCTTATTATTACTGCTGCTGTGCTTGTTGTTGCAATTGCCATAAGTGTTGTAACAATTTTATTGCTGCCGACGGCAACCGCTACCGACTATGCAAAAAGCGAAAACTGGGCTTATTTTGCGGTTGGCGACAACAAAAAAGCCGATTTATTTATCGTAGCCCCTACCGTATATTTGGGTAAAGACAACATTTATAATATGTCGCTTGAAGACGAAAAAACAAAGAGCAACTTTTTGGGTGCCCTTAATATGGAGCGGGGGATTTATGAGGAAGATTTGCGAATGTTTGCACCGTATTATCGTCAGGCGTCGCTTGATGCTTACGAGTTAACACAAAATGCAGAACAATATTTTAATATCGCCTACAACGACGTTAAAGCTGCGTTTTTGCACTATATGGCAGCACAGAACAACGGTCGTCCGTTTGTGCTTGCCGGGTTTTCTCAAGGGGCAGAAATGTGCTTGCGGCTTATGGAAGAATTTTTTGGCGACAGCCAATATCAAGACAAGCTTATAGCGGCGTATATTATTGGCTGGCGTGTAACGCAAGACGACCTTAATAAATACAAACACCTAAAATTAGCACAAGGCGAAAACGACACAGGAGTTATAGTTACTTTTAACTCCGAAGCGGTGGACGTGCAAAGCTCTATGATAGTCCCCGAAAAAACATATGCCATAAACCCCCTAAACTGGAAGACCGACAGCACCCCTGCCGATAAATCCCTCAACTTAGGTGCTTGCTTTACCGATTACAGCGGCGGCATAACCAAAGAAGTTGCACACCTTACGGCTGCATATATCGACCCAGTGCGTGGCACACTTAAAGTGCCCGACATTTCGCCCGACGACTACCCGCCCGGGCTGGACATTTTTGAACCCGGTGTGTATCACTTATATGATTATCAGTTCTTCTTCAGAAATTTGCAACAAAATGTTTCAACCCGTGTTGAGGGGTTTTTAGGGTGATTTTTGTTTTTTCTTTAAACTAAATTAAACCAAATATTTCCAATCCCCGTGCTTTTTGTGCGGGGGTTTTTAAGCTTTAATAAAAAGGTTACAAAAAGGTTACAAAAATCCGAATAATTTATTGACATTAATAAAATTAAGTATTACAATATTTATACTATTTTACTTGCCGTTTGGCATAACTTTTTTAAAAAAAGAAAGGGAAAATTAACAATGAAATCAAAAAAAGCACTTTTAAAAAGCCTTTTTGCATTTGTTTTGGCGTTTTTGGTTGTTCTTATGCCAATTACCGCTTCGGCAATGCAAAAGCAATCTAACCCCGACCTATATGGCGAGGGCGTAATTGACGGTGTTGACGCAGACCCCGATATCGGCGGGCACAACAGCTATGTTTGGTGTGCCGAAATGTTCGAGCAGACTGATGCCGATTACCTTTGGGTGGGCACAAACCGTGATTTAGGTGCAACTATAGGCAATGTAGCAACAAACGGCAACAACGGTGAGCTTGCAGGGATGTTCGGCTCTTTGGGCGGCGACTTGGCAGCACTTGCCGATATGTTTGTTCCGTCCGATGACAAAACCGGCAAAATCTATAGGCAAAAAGCTGCCGACACCGATGCAGAATTTGAACTGATGTACGAAAACCCGGCTATTAACGGCTATCGCAGGATGATAGTTTTTAACGATTATCTTTACGTTTGTGCAGGGCTTACTAACGTATCTAAGGATTCCAATTATGCTGTAGTGCTGCGTTTTTCAAAAGATTTTAAACCCGACGATAAACCCGAAATCGTAATGTGGGACAAGCTTCCCGATAAGCAACAGGAATATTTCCGCTCGGCTTGCGTTTATAACGGTTACCTTTACATAGGCACATTTGATTCTAAAATTTATGTTACAGACGGCACAGGGCTTACAAACCTAACGCCTAATACCGCAGGCACAGGCGAAAAATACACCGGCTGGACATTAGCACTCGATATGAACAAACCACTTGCTTCTGCCGATACAGCAACAGCCGACACAGCCGCTGCTACAGGAGCTATTTGGGATATGGTTGGTTATAAAGGCTCTATCTATACCGTTAATGTTGGCGGCAGCGGCGGAGTTTACGGCGGCAACGGTGCATTTTTAATCTATAAACTCGACCCTTCGGAGGACGGGCTGATTTCTGCCGTTACACCCGTAATAGGACCTAACGAAAGCTGCGATATTACTTCAGGCTTTGGCATACGCCAAAACGCTATCGGCTCGCCGTTTGTTATAACGGTAGATGGTGTAGAATACCTGTATGTTACAACCTTTGCAAACGGACCTGTGTTTTTAATGGCACTTATCGCAGGTCAGGTAGAATACGCAATGGAAAACCTCTTCCAACCCGCACAAATTTATCGCTACAGCGATGAATACGGCTGGGAAGTTGTTGCAGGCGACACAACCGGTGAATATGTTGCAGTCGACAAAGAAGGTAACCCCTTACCCGTTGTTGGCAACAGCCGTGCTGGGTTCTTCCCCGGGGTAGCCGATGCTGTTAACGCTTCGGCAAACCAATACATTTGGTGGATGGCACAGCAAGCAGACGGCACAATTTATACAACCACTTGGGACACAGGCGTTTTTGCCGAACTGGGCGAATATATGGTACTTATGGCATTCATCAAAAGCTACGGTATGCCGGCCACAACTGCTTTGGCAATGGAAGCTATGCCTTATATTCAAAACATACTGGCAGCCTCACAAAAGCTGGTGAACGATTCGGCAACCAAAGCCGCAGATATGCAAGCTTTAGCCGAACAATTGCTTGCAGGCTTTGTTGATTATGCAAAAGAGCTTAAAGAAAAAGTCGGCTCGTGGACAAAAGAAGACTTTGAAGCCTTTATTGCAAAAATTCTTAACGGTTGCACAGCAACACCCGATATGCCCGTTGCTTCCCCCGATGCACCCGCAGCAACATCCGATACACCCGCAGTAACCCCTAATATACCGATAGCCGATGACATTGCTGCACTTAAAACCGCACTTACCGACTTTTATGTATATTGCAGCACAAAGGCCGAGACCGACGAAGATTTAGCCGATGCAATAACCAAAACTGCTTCGGTTGCTGTTGCTGTTGCACTTTATAGCTATAACAACGCCGACCCGTCCGGCTTTAACCTTTATAAAAGCACCGATGGCGTTAACTTTAAACCCTTGTTAGTTGACGGGTTCGAAAACAAATATAACTATGGCGGTCGTGTTATTTTGGCAACAAAATACGGCACCTATGTTACTACTGCCAACCCCTTCGACGGCGGGCAAGTTTGGCGAATTGAGGATTTGGGACCGATAATGACATTAAATGTTCCACAAAATATTACTTTAAAACAAGGCGAAACCAAAAAATTCTCGGTTATGGCTGTTGATTTGCCGGAAGATGCGGTTATTGAAATGGCAACAAATCAATATGGCAATGATTTGGTAACAGTTGAGTTGGTTAAACGAGAAACTTCAAGCATAATTACCGACTATCGTTACGATGTTAAAATTGTGCCTGCGGCAGATGCATATGGTTTGAAAAAATATGTTTCCAGCCCGGATTCTGTTGAACACGCCGTACAAATGTATGACATAGTTATAACGGGAGTAGCCCAGGGGAAAGGCGAAATTGCATTTGACCTAAGTGAAAAATCGGGCATCGTTTCAGGGCTTAAGGTTGATATCACAGTTGAACCTGCCGCAACAACCACATATATTTTAGGCGATGCCGAAGGCGACGGAGATGTGGACGTATCTGATGCCACCTATATGCAGAAGGTTTTGGCAAAAATCGTAACAGCTTCGGCAGGTTTTGAGCTTGCAGCCGATGTAAATATGGACGGCAACGTTACGATTAATGATGTAACAGCTATTCAAAAGTATTTGGCAAACTTCACTAACCCCGAGTTAGCATTGATTGGCACAGAAATGATAGGTTGATTTATTAAAAATTATTGAAAAAACCACCCCGTCTTCGCTAAAGCGAATCCACCCCTCCCCGGAGGGGAATATCTGCACCTTAAATTGACTGCTTACTAACCTCTTTGAAGAGCGGCAGTTTGCAAAACAGCCCCCGCACAAAAGTGCGGGGGCAATTCATATTGTCTTGTCTTATATTAAACCAATTTATTCATAACCATTCCCGTTATCATTTTGGGGTAAAAATAGGTTGACTTTTGGGGCATCTTTTCGCCGTTTTCGGCAACCTCTCTAATTTCGCTGACACGGGTGGGGTTCATTACAAACGCACATTGGAACTTACCACTGTCTACACCCTCAATTGCTTCGGCAAAAAATTTGGTGTAGGTCAGGTTGCGCTGGGCAGCCATATTTTCTTTGTCTATTTTAAATACTCGCTCTAAAATAAGTGTGTGCAGCACGGTTACATCAAGGTTTTTTGTCGGCTCGCTTGCCTCGGGCAAGATTGTATTAAGAGCAGCAAAATCACGCAGCACAAGCAAATACCAAGCTCCACCGCCGCAATACATTCCAAAAGCTTTGTCGCCTTTTTTATAGTATGTGTCTAAAATTTCTTCCATTGCCCCAGAGGTGTCGTATCGTGTAACGTCAAAAAGCTGTTTAATTTCATCTAAAGCGGCTGCAATGTCAAAGCCCTCCAGCCCAAAAACAAGCCTATGCGTGGGGAACACAACAAGCCCCGGATGCTCCATATCCACAAGATAAATCATCTGATAATCCTGTGCGTCGCCCGGCTTTGCAATGCCGTTTTGGCGGCACCAATTGCGGTAGTTAAGGGCTGTTTCGTAACGGTGATGTCCGTCAGCTATGTACAGCTTGCGGTCGTCAAAATCGCCGCAAATTTGTGCAATTGCTTCCTCGTCGGTAACAATCCACATACGGTGGGTTATGTTGTCGTCATCGCTAAACTGCAAATCCGGCTCTCCGGCAGACACTGCATCTATGCTTGCCGCAGTGTTTTTGCCGCCGCTTGTGTACAACGCATAAATCTGGCTGAAGTTGCAATTTGTGGCTTTCATCAGGTTAAGGCGATCCTCTTTTGCCTTGCTTAGGGTGAACTCGTGGGGTAAAATTATGCCTTTTTCAAACTCCTCAACCTTAACACGGGCGATTATTCCCTTAACGGCTTTGCGTTGCCCATATGCGGTAAATTCCTCTTCATAAACATACAAAGCGGGCTTGTCCTCAAACTTTAAAATGCCGCTTTGTTCCCATTTTTTTAAGACCTCTGCAGCTACGCTGTAGGGGTTTTCGCCTTCTTTGGGCAGCTCCAGCCTAATAATATTATTTTGGTTGCTCTTAATAAATTCCTGCCGTTGCTCCTCACTTATAATATCGTAGGGCGGGCAGCACAATGTTTTAAGTTCTCCTGCTTGTTGGGTGTTAAACCTCATACCTTTAAATGCAATTACTTCTGCCATTTTTACAAAACCTCTTTTTTAAAAAATTATAAATTTATTTTAACACACAAAGCTAAGGGTTGCAAGAGGGATTTTTGCTTGCTATTTTCTCCTTCCGTCAGAGCTACGCTCTGCCACCTCCCTCTAAGAGGGAGGCTTATAAGGTTTATTTGAAAAGAGCATAAAAAAGTCCCCCTCCGGGAGGGGGAAAGTCGGCGAATGCCGACAGGGGGAGAACGCGTGAAACAAATTTTCCTCCCCCCCTTGAAACTATTTGCAAAATAAACTACACTATTTATATGAACGGTTTGTACAAACGCTTTTTAAAAAAGCCAAGTTCAACTCATTGATGGGAAAACAAAAAATATGGAACATACAAACATACCGATTTGTGCAAATTTTGCCGAGCTGGTTGCCCTTGCACGCAAGGGCGATGCCGCAGCTTTCGGGCTGCTGTACGGCAGCATTTATAACGACTTGTACCGCTATGCGTATTTTACGCTTAAAAACAGCCACGATGCCGAGGATGCTGTAAGCGAAGCCGTTACCGATGCCTACCGTATAATGGCAAAGCTTAAAAACGAGGCAAGCTTTAAGGCGTGGTTTTTTAAAATACTCTCTCGCAAATGCATTTTTATAATCCGCAGCCGCTATAAAAATGAAGATTTGCTCTCGGGTGCTGCCGATGCTGCACTTGCGGGCGTGTGTTCAACCTGCGGCGATGACGATGCCCTTGAGCTTAAATTGGCAATGAAGGTTCTGTCGGCACAAGAACGTATGATAATCTCGCTTGCAGCGTTTGAAGGCTATAAATTTGAAGAAATTGCAACAATAACTGCACTTAAACAAAGCACGGTAAAAACAAAATACTACCGTGCCCTGCAAAAGCTCGAAAAGCAAATGAAGTAGATTAGCCGCCCGTAAAATCAGAAAGAAGGAAGCTTATTATGAACAACGATTTTTTAGATAAACTTAAAACACAGAGCCAAAGCATTCAAAGCAGCGAGTATATTGCCCCGCAAGCTGTTACCGCACGCTTGCACGGCGTCAGGCGTTCACGCAAAAAAGCCTATATGTCGGCGGTTGCAGGGGTGCTTTGCATATGTGTTTTGCTAAGCGGCATTGTTGCCCTGCCGCAATTGTTCGGCAGCGGCGTAACCTATGCACCGCCCCGCAGTATTTTAAAACAAGTTGCCAACCCCAACCATTACACCGATATTTTCGGCGTTGTTAAAAAATTAAAAGACATTGCCGCAAAAGAAGCCGAAGCAGCAAAAGCCGAAGCAGCTAACTACGACAATGCCCCTATAGGTAGCGATTTTGCAGGCGGGTCGGCACCGGGCGGTGCAATCAGCAATTCTTACGACGGAAAATATGCCTTTTCATCCGACGAAACTACCGGGCAAGCCCAGCTAAAATACTCCGATACTAACACGCAGGTTAAAGGCGTTAGCGAAGCCGATATTGTAAAAACCGACGGTGAATATATTTATGCCTTAAAAATTGATTATAACGATATGGAAGAGGTTTACCCTGCCGACAATTCCGAATACCCCGAGATGCAAGCCAAAACGTACCTTAACATCAACAAAATTAACAACGGGCAAATTACGCAAGCTTCCCGCACAAAGCTTGATTTTTACCCCGAAGAAATGTATGTTTACGGCGATTTGCTTATAATCACCGAGGTTGAATATACGGGGAGATATGATTACAGCTGGGCTTTAAGCTCATACTACAACGCCGTGAGCGACATAGCTTTTAGGAATGGCTACCACAACACAAAACTGCATTTTTACAACATTGCCAACCACAAAGCCCCTGTGCAAAGTGCAATGCTGCTTATGCAGGGCAACTGCGTAAGCACACGGATGATTAACAATGTTTTGTATTTGGTTACCGATTATACAATCCCCGATTTGCAGCAGGCAGAGCAAAACAGCCCCAGCAGCTATGTGCCTGTTTATAAAGAGTACGATATTGCAAACGGCGATGTTGTGCCCTCAAACGCAGAAGACGAAGCAAACGCAACGCAAACTACTCCCCCCCCAACTACAATTGCAGCAAATGCTAAAAATGCAAGTGCCGATAATGCAACCCCCGACACGGCAATAACCGAATCCCTGCCACCCAACACCTCTTGCGTGCCTGCACCGGACATTTTTATTTGCGGCGAGCCGAAAAGTGCAGAATACATCACCATTTCGAGCATAGATTTAAACAACCCCACAAAATTTGCCGATATGAAGTCGATTTTGGCAGGCGGCAACCAAGTTTATTGCAATTTTAACAACCTTTTTGTTACGGTAGATGCCTACACCTATAATAACGGGTGGGAGTTTACAAACCACACAAGCATTGTTCGCTGTGCAATTAACGGCACCGAACTTAATATTCAAGCCGAAGGCAAAGTGCCGGGCAGCA
>JAISII010000097.1 GCA_031262125.1 Oscillospiraceae bacterium
ATATCCGCCCCTACAAATTAAAAGCAATAAAAAACGACCCGGATGCCATGGAACTCTTAAAAGAATTGGATAAACACAGTAACGAAAATTTAAATTCTAAAAAGCTTTATTTATGGTTCACACAATTGTGTAAATGTGCTTACACCGGCAAGTATATTCCTTTAACCGAGTTGTATGACAATAAAAAATGGGATATTGACCATATCTACCCGCAATCTAAAGTAAAAGACGACAGCTTGCAAAACAATTTGGTTTTGGTGGATACAATAAAAAACAAAGATAAAAGTGATAAATGCCTTATAGAATTGGACGGCATACAAACACAAATGCACGGGTTTTGGCACCAACTAAAAGAAAGCAACTTAATAACCCCCGAAAAATACAAACGCCTTACCCGCACAACCCCGTTTAGCGATGATGAATTGGCAGGGTTTATAAATCGGCAGCTTGTAGAAACCCGACAATCCACAAAAATAATTGCCGAACTGCTTCAAGAAAAATATGCTGCTACACAAATAGTTTATGTAAAAGCAGGCATTGTATCGGATTTTAGGCAAGAATTTAAAATTGGCAAATGCCGAGAAGTAAACGACTTGCACCATGCTAAAGATGCTTATTTAAATATTGTTTGCGGTAATGTTTACTATAGCCGTTTTACTGGCAACCCAATTAACTTTATTAAAAAACACCGCAACAATTATAGCGTTAAAGTTAAGACGGTTTTTGGCGAAATTTTTGATAAAGTTTGGTGCAAAGGTGATTTAGAGCGTGTTAAACGACAACTTAACAAAAACAATATTTTATATTCACGCTATACCTTCAAACGTAAAGGAGCGTTCTTTGACCAAAACATAGTAAAAAAAGGCAAAAACGACGGGCTTATACCCATAAAGACCAATATGCCGACAGACCGATTTGGTGGTTATAACGGAGTAACAGTAAGCTTTTTCGCTGCCGTCCGATACAAATGTAAAAAGGGCGAAAGCGTTCAACTTGTGCCTATAAGACTAATTGATTTGCCAAAATACGAAGCAGACAAAGCCGAATTTTTAACTCCCAAAATTAAAGGTTGCAAAGAAATAATCCAAATTAAAGAAGTTAAAATTAATTCGATATTAGAAATTAACGGAACAAAGCTTTTTGTAACAGGCAAAAGCGGGACTCGATTTTTATATCAGATTTGTGCACAATTGCAAATAAATTCTGAACACGAAAAATATATTAAGAAGCTTTTTAAAATACGAGAGAAAATTTTATTATATTCTAAATTTAAAAAAGGCACAGATTACATAATAACAGAACACGACGGCGTTACTGTCGAAGAGAATTTGAAACTCTTAGAGGTTTTGGCTCTGAAAATTGCCGAACCGCCCTATTGTAACTATTTTTCTGAAAAGCTTATACAGATTCTTAATAATAAAGAAAAATTTATTAACGAAACAATAAACAAACAAGTTATTTTTATTTGTGAAGCAATCAAGCTTTTTCAGTCTAATGCTGCCAAAGCAAATTTTGCCGATTGGGGCGGTAATAAAGATGGAGATGGCGAATTGAAAAAATCGTTATCATTAGGTCAAGGAAAATGGGTTTGCAAATTAATCGACCGCTCGGTTACAGGCGTGTTTGAAAAGAGGACAAAGCTATGAGCTGGCGAACGGTAGTTATAAGCAATCGTTGCAAGCTTGATTATAAGCTGGGCTATATGGTGCTGCGAGGTATGGACGAAAAACAATTGTTTTTGGACGAAGTAGCAGTAATAATTATTGAAAGTACGGCTGTATCGCTTACATCTTACTTGCTTAAAGAACTGGTGGAGCGAAAAATCAAAGTGGTATTTTGCGACGAGTTGCACAACCCTGTCAGCGAGCTTATGCCTTTGTATGGCTGCCACGACAGCAGTGCCAAAATACCTATGCAAATTGACTGGGGGCAACCCGCCAAAACAGCCGTTTGGACAGAAATTGTAAAAGAAAAAATTAAAAATCAAGCCTGCCTGCTAAACCACCTGCACCATTATGATGCCTTTGAATTATTGACAGATTATGCTAACGACGTGCAGCTCGGTGATATTACCAACCGAGAAGGGCATGCGGCAAAGGTGTATTTTAACGCACTTTTCGGGCAAGAATTCTCTCGAGGGCAAGACTGTAACATTAATGCTGCTTTAAACTACGGCTATGCTTTGTTGCTTTCTGCATTTAACCGAGAAATTGCAGCAAACGGTTTTTTGACCCAGTTGGGCTTAAACCACAAAAACCCGTTCAATAAATTCAACCTAAGTTGCGACCTTATGGAGCCGTTTAGACCCTTAATTGATAGTATAGTAATAAAAATGATGCCATTTAGTTTTTCTGCCGACGAAAAGCATCATTTGTTAAGCTTGTTTTCAAAAAAATTGGTTATCGAGAATAAAGAACAGTATTTTCTTAATGCAATAAGTATTTATTGCAGAAGTGTTTTTGCCTCGTTAGAAAACAACAACGCCGAGCTGCTTTCGTTTTTTGACGGTAAAGCAATTTGCGATGCAGAATAGTTTAAGGGAAGTGAGCGTGTGAGTTACAGATATATGAGAATTTTGGTTATGTTTGATTTGCCGATGGAAACGAACGAGGATAAGCGTGCTTATCGGCATTTTAGAAATCATTTGATTAAAAGCGGCTTTTTTATGTTTCAAGAATCAATATACAATAAAGTAGTGTTAAACCAACAATCTGCCGATGCTGTTGTGGATAATTTAGAAAAGGTTAAGCCGCTCGGCGGGTTTGTAGTTGTTCTTAAAATAACCGAAAAGCAATTTGCTAAAATGAAATGTTTGGTTGGCGAAACAAAAACAAATGTTATACATACCGATGAAAGGTTGGTTTTTTTATGAGATTTGTACACAACCAAATAGAAAGTTTTTTTGAAACGGACTGCAATAAAATATCGGTACTGGTGTGCGAAAATCCTCTGCAATTAACCAAATTAACAGAAGAATTACTTCAACAAACTAACGGGAACGACGGCAATTTTAGGCTGTTTAAAAGCACAGGGCTCAACCCAAAAGAACTAAGTGTTTTTGGCAATGTTGAGCTTGTATTGTCGCCGTTTTTGCTCGATTTCAACAATTCGACTTTGTTAAAAAAGCTTTATAAACATCTTGCACAAAAGGCAAACGGCGATGTTTTTTACAGTAGCACAGTAGAATTGAAAAAAACAATTGCAAAATATATAGATTCGCTGCTTTTTGATGAACCGATTGAGTTTTCTTTTGAGGCCGATTTAGACTTTTCTCATTTATTTAAAGCTGCCGACATTAAGTTTATCGACTCAAATAAGAACCTCCCCGAAAATCTTTTAGAATATATGGAGATTATTCAAACATTTACCGGCGAAAAGCTTTTTGTTTTTGTGAACATAAAATCTTTTCTAACGCAAGAACAGCTTTCTGCTTTGTATGACACATGGCTGGGCAGAGAATATAATGTGCTATTAATTGAAGGACGGCAATCCGAAAAAATGCAAAAGGAAAGTGTTGTTGTTATAGATAATGATTTGTGCGAAATCACTTGCTGAATATGTTTTGCAATAAAATAAGAGCTTTTTCAACCCTTGAAAATATTCTTAAACACACTTTAAATTTTAAAAAGGTGCTTGAAATCATCTCAAAAACGTGTTAAAATAAGCTCATGCACAAGACTATCTGATAAAAATTATTTTTTGTCGAAATTCACCAAATCAAACGCAGGAGTAGTGCCCTGTTTGTGCAAATTTCATTAAAAACGCTCCGGCGATTTGAAATTTGAGGTTTGAGAGTAGTGCAATTTTTTAAGGTAGTCAAACCTGTGATGCCAAAGTCCCTTCTGTGAATATGTTTGAGAGTAGTGCAATTTTTTAAGGTAGTCAAACTCAAGTCCTCAATTTCAAATGCACGTCACAGTTTGAGAGTAGTGCAATTTTTTAAGGTAGTCAAACTATATTCCAGGCATACTGCTTTGCCGTCGCGTTTGAGAGTAGTGCAATTTTTTAAGGTAGTCAAACTTTTGTGGTCGGGTCGTTTGCAAGGTTTGTGTTTGAGAGTAGTGCAATTTTTTAAGGTAGTCAAACAACGTCAAAAAGGCAATCAAGCAGTTTAGAGTTTGAGAGTAGTGCAATTTTTTAAGGTAGTCAAACACAAAAAACACATTAAAAAAAGCTTTAGTGGTTTGAGAGTAGTGCAATTTTTTAAGGTAGTCAAACTTGACGTTTGTATTGTTGCAACATCTTTGTGTTTGAGAGTAGTGCAATTTTTTAAGGTAGTCAAACTATAACATACGCCGGCCCTCTCGTCGTGTTGTTTGAGAGTAGTGCAATTTTTTAAGGTAGTCAAACAGGATTCTTGAAGAACCTATAGATGCCTACGTTTGAGAGTAGTGCAATTTTTTAAGGTAGTCAAACACGCTTGACGGGTTACGCCGTGCATTGTGGGTTTGAGAGTAGTGCAATTTTTTAAGGTAGTCAAACGAGGACGGCGAAGATAGCAATACCGAAGATGTTTGAGAGTAGTGCAATTTTTTAAGGTAGTCAAACTGTCGGCGGCAATTCGCAATATTGCCTCTCCGTTTGAGAGTAGTGCAATTTTTTAAGGTAGTCAAACCCTTACCTTTAGTATACACAAAAATATGAAGTTTGAGAGTAGTGCAATTTTTTAAGGTAGTCAAACGAAACCCAGCCTCTTCCAACGCCCTACACCGTTTGAGAGTAGTGCAATTTTTTAAGGTAGTCAAACGTAGTTTCTACTTTTGGAGCAAGTTTGTACGTTTGAGAGTAGTGCAATTTTTTAAGGTAGTCAAACCTGCCATGTCGCAAAATGTGCCTCCTGTAAGTTTGAGAGTAGTGCAATTTTTTAAGGTAGTCAAACAATTGAACTTATTAAGAAGAACGGTAACGGGTTTGAGAGTAGTGCAATTTTTTAAGGTAGTCAAACTCTGAAACTACAAGGGCAACTACCGCTGAAGTTTGAGAGTAGTGCAATTTTTTAAGGTAGTCAAACATTTCCCCGCTCGCTCTGGGTGAGAAAAGGGTTTGAGAGTAGTGCAATTTTTTAAGGTAGTCAAACTTCCAATTTGCCGCAAATACCACTCTAACGGTTTGAGAGTAGTGCAATTTTTTAAGGTAGTCAAACTGAACACTGAAAAGCCATACAAACACAAGAGTTTGAGAGTAGTGCAATTTTTTAAGGTAGTCAAACTCCTATCCCTTCATCGTGCGCCGCTTCGAAGTTTGAGAGTAGTGCAATTTTTTAAGGTAGTCAAACCTCAAAGGTGGTCGAGAACCAGCAGACAGTGTTTGAGAGTAGTGCAATTTTTTAAGGTAGTCAAACAGTGAATGGAGTTAACCTCTCTTTCTTTTTGTTTGAGAGTAGTGCAATTTTTTAAGGTAGTCAAACTCAACAAGCAACTCAAATATAGTTGCACCTGTTTGAGAGTAGTGCAATTTTTTAAGGTAGTCAAACCAAATCCCATAAACACAACTCCTCATTTAAGTTTGAGAGTAGTGCAATTTTTTAAGGTAGTCAAACGTAATAGAAGCAGACTATGCCAAAGATACAGTTTGAGAGTAGTGCAATTTTTTAAGGTAGTCAAACGACGAGGCAACACTTAAACGGGTTTATTATGTTTGAGAGTAGTGCAATTTTTTAAGGTAGTCAAACTTTCCAAAACTCTTGAGTATCAATGGCAAATCACTTCATTTTTTGCAAATCAAAAATATCACAACTAAAAAACAATTTTCAAAAAACCAAAGCACAAACCCTGCAAAAAAGGGCTTGTGCTTTTTATCTTGATATTAAATTTAGAGCAGCTTTAAAAATTTTGCTGTTTTGTTACCTCACAGCATCGCCAAAAGTTATAACACGTTGCCCGATTTCGCTGTTTGCCGGCAAAAAGGCAAGATATTTTTGAATTTCTGTAGCATCTTCGATTGTAAGATTGCCGCTGTAATAACCGCCGTCGTCGTTTTTGCCGTCAACATTTGCAATAACTTTTTGATAATCAGTCATAGGCTCGAGTTTTGCCAAAGCTTTTTGAATTTTGGTAACATCCGCTATGTTGACTTTGCCGTCGTTGTTAAAATCGCCCAAAATGTAATAAACTGGTGCAAATGTTGTTGTAACGGGCGGCTCGGTAATAGTTGTTGGGGCAACGGTGGTTGTAACAGGCGGCTCTGTAACCGTGGTGGTGGGAGCCGGAGTGGTAACGGGCGGTTCGGTAACCGTGGTTGGGGGAACGGTAGTTGGTTCGGGGTTTAAAGGCACAAAGTTTATGTTGTTTTCGGTAGCATACGTGTTTGCGGTAGAATTACGCCAACCGTAAATTGTAAGCCCGTCAAACGCAGGGTCAAGAATGCCCGAAACCATTTCGGTTTGGGTGTTCATTATGTGAATTTCTTCAAAATTTTCGCCCACGCAACTATAGCTCGAACGTTTTAAAAACCCAATGCTGGTAATACTGCTGCCCAGCCAAGCACTTTTTAAGTTGCTGCATTTATAAAAAACAGTTGTAGCAGGTTGCGTAATTTTGTTGCCCAAATAAATGTCTTCTAAAGCTGTGCACCCTTGGAAAGATTGTCTTGCAAGCGTTGTAACCGAACTA
Source organism: Oscillospiraceae bacterium (assembly GCA_031262125.1). Taxonomy (GTDB): domain Bacteria; phylum Bacillota; class Clostridia; order Oscillospirales; family Acutalibacteraceae; genus JAISII01. Next base: position 6,612 of record JAISII010000097.1, read on the forward strand.
TCGATATATACAGATTTTAGTGCAGTACACTCATAAAAGCATAACTGCGGGATAGTGGTGAGGTTAAACAATCTTGAAAAATCAACAGAAACTAAATTTTCGCAATAAGCAAAGGCAAAGTCCCCAAGATGATTGAGATATTTCGGCAAAACAACAGATTCTAATTTAGAAGATGCAAAAGCATGATCACCTATGTATTGAATATTGTCGCCCATAGTAATTGAAGTAAGCTCAACGCCCGGGTTGTAAAGTTTTGTGTTATAGGTAAAATCATCATTAATGCCAATAACTTCAAATTTAGAAATATAATGTGGTACTACAACTTCAGTGTCATCGCCCATATATGCATACACATACACTTCGGTGCTTTCGTCGTCGCCAACCCGTACTAAATCCCAGTCGTTGCCTGATACGGGGTTAAAGGGCGGAGCGTCAATGGCAAAAGCAACAGTTACCGATGCAATTGCAGCCGTTAAAATTAACACGGCAACCAACCCGATTGATATTATTTTTTTCATAACAATTCTCCTCAAAAAACATAGAGCTTCGCATGTTAACGCTTAAAACTTATTGTTCAAAGCTCGTGTAAGCCAAACATCCGCAAAGTCAATAGCAGTAAACAAACCGTTTTTTTCGCTCGACTTAATTATTTGTTTGTTAGGGGGCAAAGCCGGGTCGGTGCACATAAGTTTTATGGCAACTTTGTCGGCAACTTTAAGTTCGCCCATTTGTTTGGTCGATTTTATTTGCAACATTACCACAAATTGGTCTGCCATACTGCCGTAAAAAAGCTCGCTGCCTTTTCGAACTAACGGTCTGCCTTTATATGTGGGGAAGTTAATTTCGCTCATTTTGTATCTCCAATATTTTTAAATAGTTTTGTGCTTAAACTCGGCAAAAACCGATAATTTCACAGAAAGCAAGCATTAAGTCGTTAAATATGACTTAACAAGTGCTTCCATCAAATCATCACGGTCAATTTTGCTGATGATATTGCGTGCGTTGTTATAGGTTGTGATGTAGGTCGGGTCCTCCGAAAGAATATAGCCCACTATTTGATTAATAGGGTTGTACCCTTTTTGCAAAAGTGCACCATAAACAGCCTTCATCGCTGTTTTAATTTCGTCGTCTTTGTCGCCCCCAAGCGAGAATACCATTGTTTTGTCAAACATCCTGCCAAACCGCCTTTCTGCCCTAAAAACACTGCCTTGCCAAACGCCTGCGGGCAAAGCGGCGTTTGCAGCATAATTATACATAAAGCATTATACATCATTTTAAAAAGTTTTACAAGAGAATTTTTTTACTTTTCGGGTTAAATCTGCCAAATTTTCAGCTTTATTTGTAAATGTTTTCAGTTTATGGTAAAATGTTAAAGAAAAAGAGTTTTTAAATATTATAATTGTTTATTAAGGAAATACAGTATGAACTACAAAAAAGATAAATTCGGCAGCGGGCTTTCAATTTTAGGCTATGGCTGTATGCGACTGCCCAAAAAATTTGCCGATGCCGAAAATTTGATTTTAAAAGCGGTAGAGCAAGGAGTAAATTATTTTGACACTGCCTATATTTACCCCGACAGCGAGGAAACGCTGGGCAAAATTTTTACAAAACACGGTTTGCACGGCAAAGTTAAAATTGCAACCAAACTGCCGGTTATTTTGTGCAAACGCCCCGAAGATTTTGAAAAGTTTTTTAAAATTCAGCTTGCAAGGCTGCAAACCGAATGTGTTGAGTTTTATTTTTTACATATGCTGTCGTCTGCCGCACAGCTTGAAAAACTGGAGAAAATGGGCATTTTTGAGTGGCTGGAGAGCAAACGTGCCAATGGGCAAATTAAGCAAATCGGGTTTTCTTACCACGGCAGCTGCACCGACTTTTTAAAAATTTTAGAGCGGTACGATTGGGATTTGTGCCTTGTGCAGTATAATTATTCGGACGAAAATTACCAAGCAGGCCGCACAGGGGTAGAAGCCGCACACAAAAAAGGCATACCCGTAATTATTATGGAACCTTTGCTGGGCGGGCGTTTGGCAGTAAATTTGCCGCCAAAGCTTGCCAAGCATTTTGCACAAGACAAAAACAACGCAAGCCCTGCAGCTTGGGCGTTAAAATGGCTGTGGAACCAGCCCGAGGTTACTGTTGTGCTTTCGGGTATGAACTCGCAAATGCAGTTGGAAGAAAATTTGCAAACGGCAAGCCAAAGCTTGCCCGGCATGTTTGGCACGCACGAGCAAGAATTTATGCAAACCGCACAAGAGCTTTTTAAAGAATCTAACAAAATAAATTGCACAGGCTGCGGCTATTGTATGCCTTGCCCCGTAGGGGTGAATATCCCCGCAGGATTTGCCGCATATAATGCATGTTATTCGATGGGTAAATATCAAGGCTTAAAGGGCTATTATATGAGTGCGGGGTTATTGTCGCCGCAAACGGGTTTTGCATCTAAATGCGTTGGTTGCAAAAAATGCGAAAAGCATTGCCCGCAAAATTTGCCTGTTGCAGCAACATTGCAAACCGCCCGCAAAAAGCTTGAGCCCTGGTGGACGAAGCCTATTGTTTGGGGAACAAGGAAGTTTTTATTGAAATAGGATTTTTATTTCTCCACCTGTCGACTTCGTCGATATCCCAATCCAGAAGCAAGAGGTCAGAGGCAAGAAGCGGCTTTGCCGCTCGCATTCTCCCCCTGTCGGCTTTGCCAACTTTCCCCCTCCCGGAGGGGGACTTTTTTGGCTCTCTTTTTTGAGTGTACCCAAAAGCCTCCCTCTTAGAGGGAGGTGGCAAGGCGTAGCCTTGACGGAAGGAGAAAACGGTTTCTTTACTCCATCGGCTGCCCAATATTCTCATTTGTTGGAAGCTGTGCCAAATATTTCTGCACGGCCGTTGCATCGGCTATTGTTACTCCGTCTTGCCCGTCTGCGTTGGTTGCTTTTAGTTTGTTGCTGTCTAACAGCTTAATCTGTGCCAAGTGTTTTTGTATGGCGGTAACATCGCTTATGGTTACATTGCCGTCGCCGTCGGCATCGCCTAAAATGGGGGCGGGAGCCTTATAATACTGCCACTGGTTGTCTTGAAAAATATTAGTACGACCTTCAATCGCATACCCTTTTGATTCGGGTATTTGTTGGAGTTGCTCGCCTGTAAGTGCATTGTTAAATGTTACCCTGCCGTTCCAAAACTCAATGGGCACTTCGTAATAATAAATGTTACCTTGTGTTTTTGTCATCGGCACCTCAAGCCATTCGGTAGTAGAGGTAATAGCCGGATCGGTGTAAATATAGCAGTTCACCTTTTGCCAGTTGGTATTGTTATTGTCGTAATAAACATAAACTTTTGAGTCAGGGTTGACTTTTATATAATCAAAGCCATATGCCTTTGCAGATTCGCTGCCTTTGGCGTTTACCTGCACTGTAATACAGACACCAAAGGCTACACCGCTGCCTATTGTAATTGTTATGGTGTCGCTAAAGGGCTTCCACTTTGAGTTACCTATTCTGTAAGTACCGCTTTCCGCATTTTTAAGCGTAATTGTAATATCTAACGTATCGGTTGTAAATACCATACTGGGATGTGATACTTCAACGGTTGGGGTTGCTGCCTGTGTGTCGTTTAAATCCGCAAACGCCGTAAGCGGCAACGCCGCAAAAACCGATGCCACCAAGCACAAACACAAAACAATGCTTAAAAATTTCTTATTCATTTTTAAAAAACTCCTTTACCTTGAAATTTTTTATCCAAACCACCCCGACTGCTCTGCACAATCTATAAAATATTTTATTTTTTTTAGATTTTTTATTAAAAAATAAATTTTATTTTTTACTTAGGGAGCAGCCACCCCTCCAAGGAGGGGAATTTTTCTGCATTGCCGAGACTTTAGGTTGGTTGAAGGGTTTGCATATGTAAAACTTAACTGTGTGGTTTGCTCTTAGTTTATTGCTTGTGCAAATATTCCCCTCCGGGGAGGGGTGGATTTGCGTTAGCAAAGACGGGGTGGTTTTTGCAGAAAATTCTATTTTAATTTAAATTTAAATAGAATTTAAATTTTTTTAGAACGGGGTGGTTTCTTTTAAAAAAGAAAATCCCTCAAATCCCCACCCTAAACTCCTCAGCTTCGGTATAACTAATATTCTCAATAGAGCAGGTCGAAATAATGTCAATTTCGGCAGGCTTTATTTTTTGCACGTCTTTTGCAAAAACTTCTACATTTTCAACTTCGGCTTTTAGCGAGAGCTGGTTCTCCGACTTATATCTTCTTACAGCCGAAATTACTTCAAGTGCGACCTCGCCCGGTGCTGCAAAATCGCCGTTTAGGTTGCCTTGT
>JAISII010000127.1 GCA_031262125.1 Oscillospiraceae bacterium
CATATTTGCAAAGTTTGCATCTGCACCCATTTGCTTCGATGCTTCTATATAAGCTTTAGCTTTTTGCTTATCCTCAGCTTTCGCCGTTTTAAAATCTATCACTTTTAACTCACCTATCGCTCAAAATCTCTTCTATCCGCTTGTGCACCTGCTCTACTGTGGCAAGGTTGCCGTCGGCACAGCAATCAATCACCTGCCACCCGCATTTTTGTGCTGCAAACAAAGCTGCCTGCCTGCATTCTTCTAAAAAAGAGAGATTTCTCTCGTGAATATCTTTTTTATCGTTATCGCCGTTATAACGCTGCCGCAAAAGCTCTTGCGACACTTGAGTTGGCACATCTAAGTAAATTACAACATCTGGGCGTGGCAAGGCTAACTTAACATACTCAAAATCCTCTGTCCACTTAACAAACTCACCCCATTGCTGCCGGGGGAGCTTAGTCATCTGATAAATTATGTTAGAGGTTGCATACCTGTCGCATAAAATCACTTTGCCGCACTCATAGTCCGGCTTCCAATTTTTCAAAAAGCTTGCGGCACGGTCAACCGCATAAAAAGCCGAAGCCGCATATGCGTTAACGTCGCCCGGCTGTGTGCCGAACTCGCCCGCCAAATATTGCTTAACCGCCCCGCTTGCCGGGCTTGAATAATCGGGGAAGGATATTTGCTTAACATCCGCACCTTTTTGTGCAAGGGTTTTTGCCAGCAGCTGTGTCTGGGTTCCTTTGCCACTGCCGTCCAATCCCTCAATAACAATTAACATCTAAAAACTCCGTTATATCTTATATATAAGTAACACTAATGAATTATCTAAAGTGTTTTTGCTGTTTTTTTAAAAAAATAAAAAACTATAGCTGTGCGTACTTTTCTTTAACCTGTATTTGCTTGCCGCAGGTCATTCTGCCCTCGGGGCATTTTTCGTACAAACAGTTCGGGCCGCTGCGTTTAAATAAGCCCGGTGCGGTCGCCTTGCACAACGCAAGCATTTTATCGGCGACAATTTGAATCTCCCACTGGGCACGGTTGCAGCACCTGTGGGCAAAAAAGTTCATAAGGCTGCGTGTGTTCATAGTAACAACAAAAGCGGTGGTGCAGGCATTTGGCAAAACAAAGCGGGCATCCTCGTTGGCTGTTTTTGCAATTGCCCCAATTTCTTTTTTAAACTTTGCCGCAACGCCGGTGCCGTTTTGCAAATCTTCTTCTGTAATATCCTCACCAAGCTGCTCTTTAACCTGTGATTTAATCAGCTCGAAGCGTATTTTTGCATATGCGTTGCGTGTTGCCTCGGCTGCCGCCTCATACGCCAATAACGCCGCAGGGTTAGCCTCAATAGCAGGCGGAATTACAAAATCAAAACTGCAACCGTCCACATACCTTTGCGACTGCTGGCTGTAGGACGCTATGCGATGCCGCACAAACTGGTGCGAACACGCCCGAGAAACGCCCTCTATTCCAAAGGTAAAGCTTGCGTGTTCCATTGGGCTTTCGTGCCCCATATCGGCAAGCATTTTAATAAAATCCGCCGTTTTTTCGGGGGTTAGCCCGTCTTTTATTGTATTTATTGTTGCCGGCGAGTAGCAAAGCTTTGCCGCCATTGCAACGGTTTGCTCGGGGTTTGGTGTGTGGCTTAGCAGCGTAACATTTATTGCCATTGCAATCTTCCTTTACTAAATATAAAACTTCTTCTATCTTTTTAACGGCTTCAACGGAATTATTAAGTTTTTCTTGCTTTTTTCAAGCTAATGTACTAAATCAGAACTCTTCTAATCGGCACAAACAACATTATCCCATTATTAAAGATAAACTTATTACTAAACTATATCATAATTATAAAAAAAATGCAACTTTTAGTTTGCTGCAATTTTTATTGTAATTTTGTGCAAATCAACCCTTGACATTTACCACTAATAATAGTAAAATAGCTATTAGTTTGTTTACCAACCACTCCGATTTATATAAACCGCCGTTATTTTTGCAAAAGAATTTGCCTATAACGCAGTTTTTAAAAACAATCGGGCCATTAGCTCAGTTGGTTAGAGCAACCGGCTCATAACCGGTTGGTCCGGGGTTCGAGTCCCTGATGGCCCACCATGCGGACGGCAAAAGCCGTCCGCAATTAAGTTTGCCCTGTCGGTCAAATGAAGTATGCTACGCATATGAAGTAGCCTATGGCAATGAAATATGCTTCGCATATAACTGGCAAACTTAACTTCATTTCTTGGCATCGCCAAGATACTTCATTATTCATTAGGACGGCAGTCCGACTTCATTTTTCACCCACCCCCATTTCACAATTATAAATACTCCACTTTTTGCTTTGCCCATACCGGGCAAGGCATTTTTTGTGCAAATTTGCACAAATAGAAAAGCCGCACAATAATTTGTGCGGTGGCAAAGTTTTATGCAGGTGAAATTTGTTGCCATTAAAATATTGAAAAAACAGGAACATCCCCAGAGGAAAGTACCCGCTATAAATTGTGTTATTATTTGTTTACCATTCTATTGTATCATAACTGTTAGAGCCAAAATAGGCACATATTGCTGCACCAATTGTTGGTGCAGTTTCTTTTTTAGAACTTGTTATCATTGAAGCGTTTGCATCCATATTATCATAACTTAGGCATTTTAAGTCAGAAAGATAAAAAGGAAAAAAGTCATTAAAATAATTAGCTGCCTTTCCCGAGAAAATGATAGTATCTAAGCTTAACATGTTTATATGTACGGAAGCAATCCATGCAAACATTCTTGAAATACGTCGCAAAAGCCAATACTTCAATTCCTTTAAATCGATAATATTTTCGGGAGAAAGCTTAGGTTCTTTATTTTTAATTTTTTCCTCTATTTTATCTATAACGTCGTAAACATCGCCGCAATTTCCTATCTGAACATTAAAGGCTGAAGCCCTTTTCTTAGAAAACAAGTATAGAAGAGTAATTCTTGATTTAAAACAATCCTCATATTTACAATTGCTTTTTTCGTTAGATTCTTTACGCCATTTTATATATAAATCATTATTTGTTGAATAAGTTACACGATTTTTATTTGCTTTTTCCTTTAACTCTAATTCATGTTCTTTTTCTTTTTCTTTTATCTCTAATTCTTGCTCTTTTTCTTTTATCTCCAAGATATCAAAAATCTGTTCAGGGACTATCATATAACTTATACGCCCACTAAGATTTTCCACGCCTCTATGAAGCCGATTTTGCAAAATGTAACTTGCCGACACGCTTGAGCCAAAGCTAAAGCAAGCAATATTTTCATGCTTTATTGCATTTTTATAACGTCTTTTGTCTGTGGTTTCGATGAATTCTTTTTCTGCAACAATGCTTGCTTTGGCATTGCTTTCAAAAGCAATAGTGATATCTCGTTGCGTAATTGTTTCCATAATATCCGGCATTAATATGGACGTTGTTCTTATTCCCTCTAAACAGGGGTGGCAATTGCATTTGACTACGACATTGTTAGCATAATCCACTGCACCGGGGAAAGAAAAACCAATCCCTCCAATTTTTAAGTTAAATTGATTTAGAATTATGCCAATTGCAAGTGAAAAAACAAACAAAAAGCCCTCGAGAGTTTTTGGTGTTGGTAAATACCAAAGCAATGATTCAGTATCAACGCTTTTAAAGTCAGCTTCCCTCTGATATTCTTTAAATATACTTAATAGATCTTCATTTTTATGTACTTGAAAATTAAAATCGATTACGCATAAACGTGTGATTTTTGTGCCAATTGATATCCCTATATAATAGCAAAAATCTGACCGTAGAGAAACACTATTATTTGAATTCAATTCGACTTTTCCGCCATCTTTATTCTCTTGAGTTATGTAAGAAGAGATTGTAGGTAGACTAATCCCAGTGAATTTTGCTATATCCTGTCTATCAGCAGCATCTAAACGTCTTATTACGTCAGCAATTTTATCGTTCATTTTAGTTCCTCGATAATACTATTTGTTATTTTAATGTCATTATAACATAACAATTTTAAGAATGCAAGAGAAAATATAATTTTTGCATAAATTTTTGCAAAAACATTTTAAAAAACTGTTGACATTTTAATAAAAATGGGTTACAATATATTGGAAAAGAAAAGTGCAGCAATCTTTTTAAAGATTTTCCAGCAAAAATATTTTTAATGTTGCTGCAAGAAATTTTTTGAAAAAAAGGAGACCGAAAATGAGAAAGTCAAAAAAACAGCTTCCTCGCTCGGATGGCACACCTATTCTTGAGTTCGATGTGGGGCATCAAAACCAAAGTCAACCACCAACAGTTAATAAATCAAATGTTTCGAACCTGAGAGAACCTACTGTTATAAAGAAAGAATCAGGCAAAAACAGGTCTTCCGAAATCCCTACGGACAATACTACTTTAGCCGAACTCGCTTTAAAGAATCAAGACAAAGAAAATAAAAGGGAACATATTCGTAAATTATTAAAGATTATATTGGCCTTTGCTATACCTTTCTTTTTTTTGATTATGATTTTTACGTTATGCTTACTTTTGCCGGAACAAACAGCAGAAATAATGGCGGCTTTATCAAGAATAAAAATTTATTTTAATTAAGGAGCAACAAACAATTGAATATTGATGTAACTATTGATATAAGCAATTAAAGCACTCTCCAGTAATATGGAAGAGTGCTTTTTAATTATGTTATGCCTGCTCGTGCCGCTCGTGTATATCTTGTTTTATAAATAATAATGTAAAAAATGCTGTTCACTCTCGCTAATGAACAATGAACAATACAAATATGCGGCACAAAATTGACGGCTGCAATGTATATTGTTCATTATTAACTGTTCATTGTTCACTTTTCACTGCGGCAACGCCGCATATTTGGCTGGGAAGGCGGGATTCGAACCCACGAGATGACGGAGTCAAAGTCCGTTGCCTTACCGCTTGGCTACTTCCCATTAACAAAACAATATTATAAAGATTTTGTTTGTGTTTGTCAATGTTTTTTGGTGTTGTTTATAAATTTTTTTTAAAAATGGGCATTTTCTGAAGAGTTTTCTACCCTAAGCTACAATAAAACAGCTTTAAAACTATCTTTAAAATATGGCAAAAATAAATAAAAATTCCTTTTTTTACAAATATTTTTAAAAAACATTAAAATTTGATTGGCAATTAGCAAAAAACTATAGACTAAAAATATTTTTTGTGATATAATTTGTTGGTATGCAAAGTTCTAAGTTAATAAAGTTACAAGGAGGCAACATATGCAGAAGAAAATCAGCAACATCCCGTTTAAAGACACACCGGAGCAAAGTGCAAAGCTTGACGAAGTTATTGCCCAAAAAAAGGATACCCCGGGTGCCGTAATGGGCATTTTGCAAGAAGCACAGGCAATTTACGGCTATCTGCCGCTGGAAGTTCAAATTAAAATTGCCGACGGTTTAAACAAATCACTGGAAGA
>JAISII010000194.1 GCA_031262125.1 Oscillospiraceae bacterium
TGTTTTGCCCGAGCCGCTTTCGCCCACAATGGCAACCAGCTCTTTGTCTTCGATTATTAGGCTTACATTTTTTAAAGCACGGCACTCGTTTTCTTTGCCTTTGTTATATGTTTTTTTAAGGTTTTTAATTTCTATCATTTTTATGACCATTAGCCTTTCAAATATATTAGTTTTAATTAAGTTTTTACAGCCTGTACATTTGCAAAGACGTTTTGCGGTAATTTAGCACAAAGGGGATTATTGAAAACAGAGTTATCATCGCAAAACAAATTAGTATAGACAACAGCCCCGTAGTGTTAATTGATTGGTATTTGTAAAAGTCCAAAACCATCTTAGTGTTAAAGGGGAAGTAGTAACATACTATGGTTATTGCATAATAAACCAATATTGCAATTGCCCCAACAAGGTACATAAACAGTGCATATAACCCAATTGCCTTTGCTTTGCTTAACCCGCAAATGTAATAAATCGAAAACCTTTTAGACAGCTGCATTGCACTTAAAAACGAGAGAACAAATAAAGAAATAATAGATAAAACACAAAGGATTATTGAGTTTGTTACATTCTTGTTTAAGCGGTAGTTAACCCCTTCCATTGTTTTTGCATCCAACTGTTCTTTGGTGAGGAAACTGCCGTATTTGCTCACATTTTCAATAATTTCTGCTCGCCTCTCGGGTGTTGTGCCGGGGTTTAGCGTTATCCAATATGGCGGTTCTTCATAGCCTCCCAAAAGTTCTTCTACCTTTGGTACATATATCGCCATACTGTATTTTTGCAAATAACTTGTAAAAGCATTATAAGCAACTGCGCTGCCTTTAGTGCGATATCTAACATATTGCCGAGTTACAGAGTTTATTATATCTACCACTTCCAATGTAGCATCTTTGTCAATCTGTTCAGCTTGACCAGCAAAGTACATGATGTCGTAAAATTCACCGGGGTAGGTTTTTCCTTTTTCAAAATCATTTTTGTCTTTGCAAAACACAACCGCAGGCAAAATGCCTTGTTTTATTTTTTCTTCATCAAAAAGCAAATTTTCATCAATACCTAACAATTTGCAGGTGTTGCGGTCTGCTGCGTAAACAGAATAATACAGCTCGGTGCCGTCGGCTGTTTTTGTGGTAAAAGAGAGCTGGTCGATGTCCGAAATCCCAACAAACTCGGGCTGAGCATCAAGATAATCCATAAGTGCTTTTTGGTTTGCCTTATCTTCTTCTATCGGCACGTCTTGCATTAAACCGTAATAATAAATTCCGTTGTCAAGCTCTTTTATTTGAAAAGCATTGTACTCCTTCATCTCCCAATTATAACTATTGATTAAGGTGGTAATTATAATTAACATAAAAACAATCTCGGCAACCAAAAGCCCGCTTTGCAGCAGAAAATGTTTGAGCATATTAAGTGCTAAAATTAATTTCTTCATTTATGCCAACCCACTTTCGGAATATTTTGCTATGCTTGATTTTTTTAAAAAGACGTAAGAGAATATTATTGCCACACCCAAATAAACCGCCAAATAGAGGATGTAGAACCTTAAAAGCTCCATTTGGTTTATTATTGCAATATCAAAAGCACTGCATATGGCAATGTTTATGGCTGCCCCAACACAATAGCACAGGGTAAAGGTAAAAATCAGTTCGGTAAAAATCAGCAAAACAAACTTTCTTGTGTTCATCCCAAGCAGCATAAAAATTGCAATTTGGCGTTTGCGTGTGTTTAGAATATATTGATAAAAGAACATAATGCAAATTGCACCAATGGCAAAAGTCATAACTACTCCGCTTGTAACCCGTGTGGATTTTTGAGAAATCTCAAGCTCATAATCCGGCGTTACCAAAGGGTCGGTGAATATATTTGCTAATTTTTCGGTTAGTGCGGCATAATCATTGTCGGTTATTTGCACGGGCACTCTGATTATAAAACTCGTTATTTTGCAATTTTCTATGCTGTAAGCCGCCGGCAAAATAAAGGCATCTAATGCGTCAAGTGTTCCCGCAACCGTAAAATCTTGCCCAAGCACATTAACCTTGTCGCCGATATTTAGTTTATGATATAGTGAATAACGGTTAGGGACGATTATGTTATCTTTTGAACTGTTAAATGTGTTAAAATCCGTATTATTCAGCCCAAAAACTGATTGCGGACTATTTTTTATATTGGTTATAAACCTAAATGTTATCTCTGTTTTTTCCATCCCGTCTAAGAACCATTCTTCAATTTCTTCTGTAAGTGTCTCTTCAAATGTAATTTCTGCAAAATCCACTTCTGCAAGGTCTTCTAACTGTTTTGCTTGCTCATACGTTAAGTTTTCGGCTGTCATCATTTGAATTCGGTAATGTTCTGAAAACGCACTTTCTTTAGCTACATTTTTAAACATGCAAAAATGCTGAAGGGTTAGGGCAACTATTAGGATTATTATAACTATATGGAATAGTAATATAGCGATATTTGTTAAAAAGCTTAGTTCTAATGTTAAAATTTTATATATTTTTTTTAGCATTTATTCGCCTTTCTATTAATCAATATTAATTTATACAGTAACCGTGGCGGTAAAGCTGAGATTAAATTGTTAATAATTTTAGATTATTGTAAGTTCTGTTTTATTTGCTCCGCCATTATGGTGTGCTCTTGCATATCCTGTCATATAATCAACGCCATTAGGATAATAATCGACATTCTCTGAACCTTTACTTGAACCATCATCGATTCTTAATAAAGTACCATTTGTCGTACTTGTGTTGTTATCCGCATCTACACATCTTATTGCTACAGAATTATTATTAGTAGTATTTGAATTTACCGTAACATTTGCCCAAGTGCGTGCATCATCATAGGGGAATTGCGAACCACAATCATAATAAGATTGCAAGTTATAACCGGAGCCGGATCTGTACAACAGTTTTTCAGCTGTCTCTTGAATTGTAGCAGTAGATGTTGCTGCCGACACGCTAATTGCAAAAAGAGAAAATGCGAGAACCGTTGCAAGGATAATTGCTAATAATTTTTTAGATGTCATGATTTTCACTCCTAAATTTTAAAAAATTTTAACCGCCACGGTTACCTTTTAGCAATAATTTTTGCTTTGTTAAAAAAATGCAAATTTTGTTGGTAATTGTTTACATTTAAATAATACCACACAAATATTTAAATAACAACCCGCAATAGTATACAAATTTTAACAAATTTTTTGTGCAATGTACACAATTTTAGGATAAATTTAACTACATTGGCTAACGCTTGCTAATTAAAAGGAAGTTTAAACAATAAACAAAAAATTCCAACCAAAATTTTGCATACGCAGGAAAGCTTTACATATAATAACCATACATTATAATCGTCTGATATTAGCATTAATATTTATTTTGGAGGAAAATATTTTATGAAAGCAACCGGAATTGTTAGAAGAATTGATGATTTGGGCAGGGTGGTTATTCCAAAGGAAATCCGCCGTACCCTTCGTATACGTGAGGGCGACCCACTGGAGATTTTTACAGCAACCGATGGAGAAGTGATTTTTAAAAAATACTCACCCGTTGGCGAAATGAGTGCTTTTGCCGCACAGTATGCAGATGTACTCTCACGCATAAGCAAAATGCCCACACTTGTGTGCGACCGAGACCACATTATTGCGGCTGCGGGCGTTTCTAAGAGAGATTACCTCGAAAAACGCCTTACCCCCGCTTTAGAAAATTATATGGAAAACCGCCGCAGCTACACCGTAACAAGCACATCTGACGAACATTTGCAGCCTGTTGAGGGTATGGAACACACCGCAAGTTTGGTGTACCCTATTATAGCTTCGGGCGATGTTACAGGGGCGGTAATTATGCTTGCCGGCGAGCAGGTAAAAGTCCCCTCCGACGCCGAAATTAAGCTGGCACAATCGGCAGCTGCATTTTTAGGCAAGCAGATGGAAGAGTAGGGTGTAGCTTCTTTCTCCTTCCGTCAGAGCTACGCCTTGACCTTCAAGGAGCAAGAGACAAGAGACAAGATGGAACTGCTACTTGAAAGTGATAAAATGCACCGCTCGGTCTTTGAAAATGCACCGCTACGGGGTAATCGTTAAATTTCAGGGCATTTTCGGTGCAAATTTAACGATTACTTTTTTGCCGCAAAAAAGCGACCCGTGCAACACGCACGAGCCGCTTATGTTTTTATCTCCGTACCGTTTTTGAACTTGTACGTCAGGCTGCCGTCCAAACCGACCGTCACGCTTTCAACCGTTGCCAGCCAGAGTTCCTCATCCCATTCAGCGATGATTTCTTTTCTCCGCTCGAATTCTTTAATGAAAACCTCAATGGTCTTACTTCTTGCGACACGGTCGAGTTTTTGTTGGTCGAGTTCTTCAAGCCGTTTTGTAGCTTCAGCGTGGCGTTTGAGGTAGACACCGTTCCGCTCAGTCCATTCCGTTTGGTCGATGACCTCGCGGGCGTTGGTGTTAATGGCTTGCCGAGCCAGTCCTTCGACTTCCTCGACCTCACGCTCCAAGGCGGCTATCTCGCCGTCAATCTCCGATGTGTCACAGAGCATTTTTTGGAGCGTTCGGCAATCCTCAATTACACTTTTTCGGCAGCCAGAAAGCTGATTGAACGCCGTGACGAAGCCCGCTTTAATGTCGTCCTCTTTGACGTGGGATGTATTGCAGTCTCGCTTTCCGCGTTTGTTGTAGCGGTCGTTGCACCGCCAAATTATCTGCCTGTATTTCGTATTGCTTTGCCAGACTTTCGAGCCGAAAAACGCTCCGCAGCCACCGCAGATAATTTTCGTTGAGAACGGCGACTGGCAGGAAACGGGACGACCGAGTTGTTTTCGCCGAGCTATTTCAGCCTGCACCGCGTCCCACTCGTCGGGCGGGATTATGGGTTCATGGCTCTCGGCGATATAATAACTGGGCAGTTCGCCCTCGTTAGCTTTCTTGGCTTTGGTCAGATAATTAGTGACAAAGGTCTTTTGCATTTTCTTTGAACCCCGATGGGTTTCGTTGGTGAGAATATTCCGAACAGTCGCAAGCGTCCAGTTGTCTTTGCCCGTCGGCGACGGTATGCCCTCGGCTGTCAGGTGCTTTGCGATAGCTGAGTAGGTTTTACCCTGCATGAACAGGCGGTAGATGAGCCGCACAATTTCGGCTTCTTCGGGTACAATTTCGGGCAGACCGTCCGCACCCTTGCGGTAGCCGAGGAAGTTCTTCCACGGCAGACTGATATTGCCGTCAGCCATTGACTTCCGTTTGCCCCACGTCACGTTTTCGCTCAGAGAACGACTTTCCTCCTGTGCAAGGCTCGACATAATCGTAATCAGCAGTTCGCCCTTACCGTCGAACGTCCATATAGCTTCTTTTTCAAAATAAACCTCGGTTCCGT
Source organism: Oscillospiraceae bacterium (assembly GCA_031262125.1). Classification (GTDB taxonomy): domain Bacteria; phylum Bacillota; class Clostridia; order Oscillospirales; family Acutalibacteraceae; genus JAISII01. Next base: position 5,361 of record JAISII010000194.1, read on the forward strand.
GTTCCTTGAGTTTGCGAATGGTTGAAAGGCTGTCAACTGTATTTCTGGCAAATCTTGACACCGATTTTGTAACTATGAGGTCTATCTTCCCTGCGAGAGCGTCGGCGACCATTTGATTGAAGCCCTCACGCCGTTTGGTGTTTAGCGCGCTTATGCCTTCATCTGTGTAGACCTTAACGAATTCCCAATCGGGACGCGACTTTATATAATTGGTATAGTAGTCGAGCTGGGCTTCGTAACTGTTGAGCTGCTCGTCTTTGTCAGTGCTGACACGAGCGTAACCTGCCACCCGTCTGAGAGTGGTCGGAGCGGCTACCTGAGCCGATAATTTAGGCTTCTTCGCCGGTATTACTTGCACATTCGGCATTCAGTTCAGCCTCCTTCTGTTTTTCTAATTTTTTACGGCGGCGTTCGCTCATATTGCCTTTGCCGCATTTGCTGTAGCAGATATTTCTGCCGACTCGCTTTTCAAAGCCAATGGTGCTGTAAGGCACAGTCTTTCGCCGTTCCCACTGAGCGTCAACCTCATGACCGTCTTTAAAAACGAAAGTGAGCCGTCTGCCCTCACGGACTATGACGGATTCAATTTGCTCTGAAAACACATCGCTGTTAAATTCCTCAAGACCAAGAACCTCGGCGGCGGCTTTCATAAGCGTGGGTTCGGGAATGCCGAGATTGGTGCAGTTCGCACCAGTCCGCTTGTCACGCCCTCCGCAAATCCAAGCCCTGTGTTTATTAGGCGGTTTGCCGTTTGAGGTATGATGAAATTTCCGACCGCAAACATCGCAGACGAGCTTTTTACGGAAGCATAAGTAGACTTTGTTACCGTCCGAGAAAAGGTACTGGAACACGCGGGTCGCCACCTTGCCGCCGTCTGCGGTAGCAAGTACGCCATTGGGGTTTGCCTTTAAGACTGATTGGTAATCGAACATAAATATATCCTCCATTTAATAGTTTTCGTGAGAAGACTTGATTTTTTCTTCTCTGTATGTTATTATAATACTATAAGGCTCAAAAATCAAGTAGGCACTTGAAAGTGCTATAGTATCTTTTGAGAAACTAATGGAGGAATGGCAATGCTTAAACGATATGATTTGCCGCCATGCCCGGTTGAAACGGCATTG
>JAISII010000006.1 GCA_031262125.1 Oscillospiraceae bacterium
AAAGGGCTGCTGTCCGAAACCGTGTACCAAATGCTGGGCGGCGTGCGTGCCGGTATGGGCTACACAGGCTGTGCCACAATCGAGCAGCTGCACCAAAAAGCACAATTCGTTCGTATTACCGGCGCCGGTTTAAAAGAAAGCCACCCCCACGATATTCAAATAACAAAAGAAAGCCCGAACTATAGCTTTGGCGGGTAATTGCAGACGTTAATTAAGTGAATTTTGCTTATTGCAAAATGTTTGCTTACAAATATCTGCAACTCCTACAGGGCAAACTAAAAAATATGAACAAAAAACTAAACCGAAAATTTTACACCCGCAATGCAATTGACGTTGCACCGCAGCTGTTGGGCAAGCTGCTTTGCCGTAAAGATAAAACAACAGGTGCAACAATTGCCCTGCGAATAACCGAAACCGAGGTTTATTGCGGCGAGTGCGACACCGCCTGCCATGCCAAAAACGGCAAAACCGCCCGCAACGCCGTAATGTACGGGTTGGGCGGCTTTGCGTATGTCTACCTTTGCTATGGCATACACTATTTGCTTAACATTGTTACGGGGGAGGAAAACGACCCCCAATGTGTGCTTGTCAGAGGGGTAGAGGGCTATGACGGGCCGGGCAAGCTTACCCGCAAAATGTGGATTGACAAAACCCACCACGGTGCAGATTTAACAACCTCAGACGAGATTTGGATTGAAGACGACGGGTTTGCCGTGCAACCGAGTGATATTATAACCGCACCAAGGGTCGGCATAAACTACGCAACCGAGGAATATAGGCTTAAACCGTGGAATTTTAGGCTACCCCCCGAGCTTCTCTCGTAATTTAAGCAAAATTTTCTTCTCTTTGCGGCTAACCTGAACTTGAGAGATTTTAAGCAAATCGGCGGTTTGCTGCTGGGTTTTGTGCTTAAAATACCTTAAAATAATCAACTCTTTGTCCTCTTGTGGAAGTTCTTGCAAAACTGCCGCAAGGGACATTTTTTCGGTTAAAAGCTCTTCAACCGATTCTACGGGGATAGCAAGCTCCGGCTCTGAACCGTTTTCGTGCTCCTCGGCAGAGGTTAGCGAAACGGGTGCCATAACCGCATTTAGGGCTTCGGCAATTTTTTCCGGCTCGGTTTCAAGCCGTACCGCAAGCTCGCTAAGGGGCAGCTCGCTGCCTGTTTCTTTTAAATATGCGTCGTTAAGGCGGTGTGCCTTCATTGCAAGGTCTTTGAGGCTGCGGCTGACTTTAACCGTCCCGCTGTCCCTGAAAAGCTGCTTAATCTCGCCCAAAATTACAGGCACAGCATAGGTAGAGAGCATAAAGCCCTTGCCCTCGTCAAATTTATCAATCGCTTTAATAAGCCCAAGGCAGCCTGCCGAAAACAGCTCGTCATACTCTATGCCACGGTTTGCAAACCGCTTGCAGCACGAATGCACAAGCCCTAAGTTAGCCTCGACCGCTTGGTTTCTGTCTTTAACCATTTTCTCTGTCGGCGGTGTAGTTATAGCTTTTTTTAATTGATTTTTCCATTACAACGGTTGTGCCTTTGCCGACTATGGAATTAACCCGTACCTTGTCCATAAAGCTTTGCATAACGGCAAAGCCCAAGCCCGCACGCTCGCCGCCGCCGGTGGTAAACAAGGGTTCCATTGCTTTTTCTATGTTTTCTATGCCCCTGCCTTTGTCTCGGATTTTTAATATTATCTTGTTTGTATCGGTTATTTTGCCGTTTATGTAAATTTGCCCCTGTTCAAACTCATAGCCGTGTACAATGCAGTTCGTAACAGCCTCCGATACAGCGGTTTTAATGTCGGCAAGCTCGTTAATTGTAGGGTCCAGCTGCAAGGCAAAGCTTGCAACCGCCGAGCGGGCAAAGCCCTCGTTAAGGCTTTTGCTTACAAATGTCAGCGAAAATTCGTTTGTAATATTCATAATTTAAAATTCTCCTTTAGAATGTGTGGTCTTTTTTATGCAGTATTAATCTATTTAAAAGCTTTTTTAAAAAAGCTTAATTTTTTTGCGATTTTAGTACCCCTAAGCTCGAAATCCCCGAAAGGCTCATTAACCGCTCCAAATTTTTCGGTACGTTTACAACCTCCAGCCGTCCGCCCAAAAGCGACATTTGGCGGTAACGCCCCATAATCAGCCCAATGCCGCTGCTGTCCATAAATTTTACCTTGGCAAAATCCAGCTCCAATTTTTTGGGGTGCAGGTTTTCGGCTTGTCCGTCTATTCGGGCACGTATTTCTCCGGCGTTGTGGTGGTCAATATCTCCAGATAAAAACGCCGTTAGGGTTTTGTTTTGGTATGTAGTTTCAATCATTTTTGTTTCTGCCTTTCGGTTTTTTGTTTGCTTGATTGCAACAGCAAATTTTCTGTAAAATTAGACTGTAACAATATTATTTAAAAAATGCGAAGCAATTTTGCGGCAAAGCCGTACGGCACAGGAGTGGAACTGTGCTTTTTTAATTACTCATCGTACGACTGTTGCAGCAGTTACGCACAGTGAAATTAATTTTAGTCTGAATATTTCCAAACTTATATGTACAAGCTTTGCCTGCTTTCTATTTTAATTAGTTTTGCCTAAAAAAATTGTAATATTCTGGCAGCGGCAAAAAAACTGTGTTTTAATACAAAGAAAAACCCTCGGCACTTTAAAAAGTACCGAGGGTTAGCGTATTCATAATAATATTTTTTAACAAAACAGCAGTAATTGTTTTGTTATTGCAAATGCATTAGTTTACAGAACATAAACTGTGCAGGTGCGTCTGCCGAATTCCCAGCAATAGTCCTCGCTCCAATAGAACAAGTCAACCAACGCATCGCCTGCATATAATGCACCGCCTGTATCTACCGCTGTGGCATAACCATAAACATATTTGCCGTCGTTAGACACAATATAGAGCTTAGAGCCCAATGGGATGATTGCAGGGTTAACCGCAACACCGCCATGGTAAACAGGTACGCCCGATGCTGTAAGGTCGCCCTTTACGCCGGAGTATGCTGTGCCGCAGCCCACAAGCTTTTTCTTATATTTTACGGTTTTGCCGTTATCGTCGGTAAAACTGCCGTTGCCTTCTTTATAAAAACCGTTGTTTGCACCCTTTGTGCCCACCAAAACCACCTGTGTTACAGGCTCTTCGATGATTTCTTCGGTTTTTGTTGTGCTTGCCAATTTGCCGTCGATATATTTTTGTGTGGTAACAACCTCTTTATAGCCGTCTATGCCGTAGGTTTTAATTTGAGTTTTGCCATAGGCTAAATCTGATGTTTCTTTTCTTTCTTCTTCAAAATCGATTGTTACGCCCTTAACGTCATCTTTAAATGTAACACGTTGCAGGGTGATGTTCATACCCTCTCTTACAGGGGCTGAAACCTCGGGGGTAAAAATATCGTCTGTGTTAAAATCAATTTCTGCTGCCAAAAGTGCCTGCTCAACCGTGCCGTAGGGTACTTTGTAAGAATTTGTTTCTCCGTCGGCTTTAATAGTAACCGAAAGGCTGTTGTTAATGGCAATTTTCATATTTGCTTTAAGAGGTTCGGTAACAGCGGGGGTAATTTCATCTTCGTCGGTATAGCTGATACCTGCTGCACTTAAAGCGTCGGCAACTGTGCCTCGGGCTATTCTGATTTCGCAAGATTGCCCTGCGTTTTCGATGCTAACCGTAAATGCACGGTAGATTTTGATTTGAATAACACCGTTGTTGTCGGTCCGAACAACTTCATCGTCCGGCCCCAATTTAATATCCGCCGTATTTAAAATATCGTCGGTGTAAACTTCTGTTGTTACAACTTCCTGTTGCGCGCCACTGTCGTTAATTACTGCTGTTCTTGAATACGCTGCAACGGAAAT
>JAISII010000008.1 GCA_031262125.1 Oscillospiraceae bacterium
AGCAACGCAAATGCAAGAAAAAACCCAAACATAACAAAAGCTGCTTTTTTAATTACAACCTTAGATTCTTTCTTGCACCGGCGGCAAACATATTCGCCCTCGGTTTTGTTTAACAGCACATCAATATACGGCAGTTGCCGTCCGCAATACGGGCAATTGTTCTTATACATTTCTAACACTCACACCTTTCTGTGAATACGAAAATATTGTTACATTGGTTAATCGGCACTAAAAATAAGTTAATAGCTTCTGCAAATTAATAAAAGAAAAATTTAAAAACTTAAACTCGGTTAAACAAAATTTTGCTCGAATATCGGCATATTTTAACTCTACTTTCGCCGTTTTGTGTGCAAAGCACAAAGCTTTTTGGCAGCTCGGCACCGTTAAGGCTTTCAATTTGGTTTTGTTTTTGCGAATTATTTAAAAACCCTCTGGTATGTTTAGAAACCGTGGTATTGTCCAAATCAAAAACACCTACAATATCTGTCTGCGGCACGCTTTGCCCCTGCCCTAAATATAAATAATTCAACCTTATCGCCTCTTAACATTCCCGTCTGCAACATCAAAAATAAAGGCATCTGTGTCGCTGTTTTCTTCAAGCCCCTCGCACAGTGTTATAAAAACCTGAAAATCTTTAATTTTTTCGGTTAAAAACCTCCGTCTGTCAAAATCCAGCTCCGAGAGTACATCATCAAGCAAAATTACGGGCTTTTCTCCAAAAGTTTCTTCAATAATTGCAGCCTCGGCAAGCTTTAGAGAAATTACCGCACTGCGTTGCTGCCCTTGCGAACCATACGCTTTTACGCTTTTGCCGTTTATTTTAATTTCTATATCGTCCCGCTGGAACCCGGCGGTGGTTGCACCCATATAAATGTCTGAGCGTTGGTTTTTCTCGAGTGTTTTTTTATATTTTTCTTTAATCTGCTCGGTAGTATCGTCGCTTTTTGCCCCGACGGAAGAAATATACTCGACCGTAAGTTCCTCTGCCCCGCCCGAAATACCCTTGTGGTATTCGTTTGCTTTTTGGTTAAGCTTTTGTGTAAACTTAAAAGCCTCGTGTGTAAGTGTGCTTCCGCAGGTTATAAGGCTTTCGTCCCAAATAGACAATGTTTCTTTTAAATCGGGGTGCTTGCAAATGTCTTTAAGCAGGGCATTGCGTTGGTTTAAAATTTTGTTATGCCTGTACAAAACATTTGCGTTTTTAACCTTTAGCGAGCACAAAGCACTGCACAAAAATTTACGTCTGCTTGCAGGGCCTTCTTTTATTAAAGCCAAGTGCTCGGGCGAGAAAATTACCGCCTTTATCTTTTCCATCAAAAAAAGCCGAGAGTTCTTTTTTACTCCGTTAATTTCTATTTGCTTTTTTTGCTTGTCTTTTTTATTAAAAACAATTTTTGCTGTTTGCTCACGCTCTTCTGCAAAAAATTCAAGCTCGGCAACATATCCGTCGCTTTCAAACAATGCTTGCTCTTGGTCTTTTGCCCCCCTAAACGAGCGGTTGCCCGAGAACAGATAGAGCATCTCCAGCAAATTTGTTTTGCCTTGGGCGTTTTGACCGTAAAAAATGTTTGTATTTTTGCAAAACTCTAATTTTTCTTCTTTTAAATTACGGTAGTTTTTAAATTTTGCTTTTTTATAAATCATTTTGTATTAGAAAAAAGGTTGTTTAGGCTGCCGCCGGTTTTGTTGCCTTGTGTCATCATTGTGGGGCGGTTTTGATTTGCTTCTCTTTGCGGTTCTATAATTAATTCGTCTTTAAACAAAACCTTTTGCCCTTGCGTTATTTTTTTGCCTTTTTCTGTGCAAACCTCGTTGCCGAGTTTTACGCAACCCTCTTTAATAAGCTGCTTTGCTTCTCCACCGCTTTGGCAAACGCCTGCAAGCTGCAGCAAATCGCACAGCTTTATATAATCCTTATCGTTAAAGTTTACTTGTGTTTTTATTGTTTGCATTTTTCTTCCCCTGTTGGAAATATCTCTATACTATATAATTTCTGCATTCTGCATTATTATTTTTTATTTATTACCCCTCTGCATTCAGTCGCATTGGCACAACCAGCATAACATAATTATCGCCTTGTGCGGGTTTTACAATCATTGGCGAAAGCGGACCGTTTAAAACAAGCTTTACTTCATCGGTATCGGTGTTTTTTAAGGCATCCATCAAAAAGCGGTTGTTAAATCCGATTTCTACTTCGTCGCCAATGGTAGAGATTTTTATAGAATCGTTTGCCTTGCCAACCGAGGTTGAACAAAGCAGCCTCATTTCGTCTTTAAAAATCGAGATTTTAACAGGGCTTTTTATTCTGTCGTTATTAAGCAATGCCATACGCTCAACCGAATCATAAAATACTCTGGCATTAATAATAATCTCTGTTTTAGTTGTTTTTGGAATTGTTGCATCGTAATCTAAAAATTCTCCGTCTATAAGCCGGCTTATAATCTCGTAATTTTCAATTTTAAAAGAAATATGGCGTTTTCCAATGTTTATTTCAACATTTTTGTCGTCATCTGTTAAAATGTTTAAAACTTCTTTTTGGGTTTTGCCCGGCACTACAAAGCGGTTTTCTACTTCGCTTTCAATTTCTTCCTCACGCAGGGCAAGCCTAAAACCGTCAATTGCTACAATTCGCAGCTTTTTGTTTTTAATCTCGAACAGAGAGCCTGTATAGATAGGTTTTGCACTATTGTCCGACACTGCAAAAACAGTTTGGCGAATCATTTCTTTTATCAGCCCGGCTTTAATAAACACCGAATCGGTTTTTTCAAATGTCGGCAAATCGGGGAACTCTACCGAGCTCATACCCACAATTTGATAATCGGTGCGTCCGCTTTTTATGTATGTAATAAGTCTTTCGTCTGTTTCTATGCTAACAATTTCTTCGGGCAGCCTGCGTATAATATCCGAAAACAACCGTGCCGAGAGTACAACCTCGCCCGGCATAGAAACCGAAGCTTCTATATTTGTGGTTATGCCTATTTCCAAATCATAAGCCGAAATGCAAATACTGTCGTTTTCGGCTTTTATAAGCACACCCTCAAGCACCGGCAATGCTGCTTTTGCGGCAACAACTCTTTGCACATTAACAATTGCCTGGGCAATATCGGTTTTTAAACAAGTAAAACGCATTTTTTTCATCCTCTTTTTTTATATTTAATTATTATTTTATTATATTATATAGTTAGTATTATTATTAGGGGCTGTTGAAACCTATAATAACTCTTTATACCCTTTATATTCCCTAACAAAGTTTTTATAATAATTATAAAAAACTTTGTTAAAACACAGTTAATTAGATGTTGAACAAAATTAATTTTAAATTATTTTAAAAAATTCAACAAAAAGAAAACAAAAATCTTTTAACACTGTGTTTAAAACAATCAACAAAATTTTAAACATACACTTGTTAAAAAGTGTTGAAAAAAATTTTAAAAAACACTAACGGGACTGAATATTTTTTATAATATCTTCGATAGTTGATTTGAAAGCGGAGTTAGATTCCATTGTAAATTCAACCTTTTTAAGGTCATAAACAATTGTTGTGTAATGTTTGCCGAACTCGTCGCCTATTTTTACATAAGGCAAGTCGGTAAGCTCGTGAGAAATATAGATTGCCACCTGCCGTGCGGTAGAAATGTTTGCCTTGCGGCTTTTTGAAGAGCGAATATCCTCGGAAGAAAGGCTGAAAGTGCGGGCAACCTCTTCTATTATTTTTTCTATTGTTTGTTCGGGGGGTGTATCATTATTTAAAATATCGGATATAGAATCCATAGCCGATTTTAAAGTTGGCTTTTCGTTATTAAGCAAAAATTTTGCATGCAGCTTTTTAACCACACCTTCAAGCTGGCGGATGTTAATTTTTAGTTTTTCGGCAATAAATTCGCAAATATCGTCGGGGATAATAAAATCAAGCATCTCCGACTTTTCTTTTATAATTGCAATTCTTGTTTCTAAGTCGGGCGGGTTAATATCAGCCAAAAAGCCTTGTTCAAAGCGTGAGCGTAAGCGTTCTTCTAAAGTTTTAATTTCTTTAGGAGGACGGTCGGACGTTAAAACAATTTGCTTGTTTGCATTATAAAGAGAGTTAAAAGTATGAAAGAACTCTTCTTGAGTTTGGGTTTTGCCGCCCAAAAAATGCACATCGTCAACCAGCAAAACATCAATACTGCGGTATTTATTGTGGAACTCGACCGTGGTTTTAGAACCCAAAGCGGCAATAAGCTCGTTTGCAAACTCATCACCTAAAATATAACATATATTAGCGTTAGGATTTTGTTCTTTTATGTAGTTGCCGATGGCAAAAAGCAAATGTGTTTTGCCTAACCCCGAGTTACCGTAAATAAAAAGAGGGTTATATGCTTTTGCCGGGCTTGTGGCAACCGCTTGTGCCACGGCAAATGCCAACTTGTTAGAGGGCCCAATAATAAAAGAATCGAAAGTATATTTGTTTTTTTGATTTTCTTCGTTTTCTTGTTGGGTTTTTTTATAATTTTCTTCGGCAGAGTTGCTTAAAACCGAAAATTCGATTATAAAAGGAGTCCCGAAAAATTCCTCAACACAGTCGGATATTGTACGTATATAGCTTTTGGTAAGAGTTTGTTTGTGAAAGTCGTTAGGCACACAAAGGGTAACAACCCCGCTTTCAAAATCAATGTTCTCGGGCTTAATACGCTTTATCCAAGTGTTAAAAGCAAGCTCTGTCATATTGTTTTTTAAGTTTTCGCAAATTAGGTCCCATGCCTGCAAAAAAGAATCCATATTTTTTAATGTAAAGCAAAAAGTTTTGCAATATTCCTCTCTTTTTAAAAAAATAAAATATAAGCAGTTTTTTAATAAAATTTTGTAATAAAAGAGTAAAAACCCTATTTATCTAATTATAGCAAAAAATCAAAGAAAAATCAAATGTTTTTTTGGAAAATTTGGTTTTTTGTAAGATTAATATTTTGTTTAATAATTTGTGTTCTCAAAAACCCTTGACAAATGTTAAAAAATCAATATAATATAAAAGAAGAGCATCCCAGTAGACGGTTTGCTCCTAAAATACGGTAATTTATTAAAATAACCGCCTAGGTTGCAAGTTTAGGCGGTTATTTGCTTTTTATGGATATTATGTACCCGGTTGCTAATACAATTAAAACAATTGCAGTCGCAAAGTCCATATTACCACCCCCTAACAAGGGGAGCAAAACCGTCTACCGGCTAAAGGGACGCACACGGCTTTCGCCGCAAAATTATTTTAACACATGATTTTACACTTTGCAAGAAAAAATAGAAAAAACGGAGAAAACAAATATGTCCATCATATATGAACCAACCGGGATGGCAAAAGAGTACAGTCCATATGCATGCAATTTATACATAGGGTGCTCGCATTGTTGCAGGTATTGCTATGCTCCACATACACTCCAACGCACAGCAGATAACTATTTCGGTGTTCCGCAACCAAGAAAAGATGTTCTTAAATATTTAGAGATGGATTTAAAAAAGAAGCGGTTTGATAAGCAAATTTTGTTATCTTTTATAGGTGATGTTTATTGCAAAAATGCCGACAACAGCCAAACAACCCGAACTGCACTAAAACTTTTGGATTATTATAATGCCCCTGTTGCAGTGCTTTCTAAAGGTGGAACAAGGATGTTGAGAGATATTGATGTTTTTAAAGAGTTTGGTGAGCATATTACAGTTGGTTCTACCTTGACGTTTTTAGACCCGGTTAAAAGCAAGCAATGGGAGCCGGGGGCGGCAGTGCCTGAGGATAGGCTGGAAACATTGTTAACGCTGCACAACGCCGGCATACGCACGTTTGCCAGTTTTGAACCTGTGGTAGAACCAGCCGAAAGCTTACGTTTGATAGAACGTACTTTAAAAGACGATAGTGTTGACCATTACAAAGTTGGCAAGCTTAACAACTATAAAGGGCTTGACAAAGGGATAGATTGGCAAAGCTTTTTAGCAGAAGCCATTGTTATGCTAAGAGAGGCAGGAAAACAAATATACATAAAAAAGTGTTTAAGAGATTTAGCACCAAACGTACAGCTTTTCGAGGACGAGATTGACCCCGAAAGATATATCGTAAGGCAGGGGGAAAAAGAAGAGATTGTTTTTCAACAAACCCTTGAGTGTTTTTGAACACTTTAAATCCCACAAATTGTACCCCTCCCCTCCCCCACCCACTATATTTTGATATTGCCCGCAAAAACAAAAAAACAAATAAAAAACCGAATATTTTTTGTTGACTATTTCGTTTTAATATTGTATAATAACTTAGTATTTGCAAAG
>JAISII010000031.1 GCA_031262125.1 Oscillospiraceae bacterium
TAATGCCGCAACAATAAAAAAGACCGGCTTTTTGCCTCGTTTATGCATTTTTTCAACATCCTCTTTTTATAATTCATTTTTTATTAAAATGACACAATGTATTAATTATAAAATTTTCCAACGCAAAAGTCAATTGTTTTTGCACAATTTAACTAAATTTTCACAATCTATTTTAAATTAGTCGGTTTTAGGCACAATTTCTTCCGGCAAAGTTTGCACTTTGTTAAGCTTTTTTTGCATCTCTCGGGTTCGCACACCAACCAAAGTTTCCAAATCGCCTTCGGCTTTGCGAATACGGTCTTGTGCTGCTTCCAGTGCCGTTCCGAACATATCAAACTGCTTTTTAACTTCGTTAAGCACCTTCCAGACCTCGGCACTTTGCTTTTGCACAGCAAGGGTTCTAAAGCCCATTTGCAGGCTGTTTAGCAAAGCTGCCATTGTGCTGGGCCCTGCTATGTTTATTTTATAATCCCGCTGCAAGGTCTCTACCAATCCTCGGTTAACCGCCTCGGCATACAAACCCTCAAAAGGCAAAAACATTATTGCAAAATCGGTTGTTACCGGCGGGTTGATGTATTTGTCCCGAATATCCCGTGCCTCGGATTTTATAACATTAACAAGCTGTGCCGCTGCGGCATCTACCGCTGCTTTTTCGCCCAGCTCATAAGCATCACGCAGTGCTGCATAACTGTCGCCGGGGAACTTTGAATCAATCGGCAAATAAACAAAACCGTCGCCGCTGCCGGGCAGCTTTATTGCAAACTCAACCACGTTTTGGCTGTTTTTCTTGGGTTTAAAATTCTCTTCAAACTGCTCGGGCGTTAAAATTTCTTTTAAAATTGCAGAGAGCTGTATCTCGCCCAAAATCCCCCGGGATTTTACATTGCTGAGCACTTTTTTAATATCCCCCACGCCCGAGGCAATATTCTGCATTTCACCCAAACCTTTTGCAACCTTGTCCAGCTGGTCGTTAACCAATTTAAACGATTCCGAAATTTTGCTCTCAAGCGTTTTTTGCAGCTTTTCGTCCACGGTTTCCCGCATTTTTTCCAGCCTGTCGTTGTTGTCACGCTGCAAATCGTTCAGCTTTGTTTCTACCGATTTTCGTATTTGCTCTAACTTTTGCTCATTTTCTACCGCAAAGCTGCCAAGGCGTTTGTTCATACCCTCAAGGTTGTCGCTCTGCATCTTAGTAAGGCTGTTTTGCGACTGCGTAAGGTTGCCTATATTATCTGAAATCATCTTGCTAAAAGTGGCAAAATTGTCGTTAGACGTCTGGGCAAGCTCACGCCGCAACTCGCTTTGGCTGCTTTGCAATGTTTTTCTAAGCTCGTCCAACTGCCGTTGCACAGCATCGCCGTTGCCGCCCTTATTTTTTGCAATTATAACAATAAGCAACACTATTGCAAGCAGCAGCAACACAACTATTGTGCCCAAAAAAATATATTCGGTCATTGTTTGGTCCTTTCGGGGGGTAAATATCAAAGCGGGATAATTTGTGCAAAGCCACCCCAGATTTTACTCTATTTTGTTCCCGCAATAAGGGCAAAACTCTTTTTTACACTCATTAGCATTGTGTTTATTATCTTGTTCTATTTGCTCTATAAACCCCGCAGAGATTATGCCTGTTGGCACGGCAACTAACCCGATGCCAAGCAAAGCAATAATTGCACTTAGGATTTTGCCCAAAATAGTAATGGGGTAAATATCACCATAGCCCACTGTTGTTAATGTAGCTATTGCCCACCAAAAGGATGCGGCGGCATTTGAAAACTTATCCGGTTGTGCTTCAACCTCAATGTTATACATCAAAACAGCGGCAATTATCATTAGCATAAGAACCACAATTATTGATGAAAGCAACTGTGTCTTTTTCCTTTTAAAAACTTCGCCTATTGCCGTTAACGCTCCGCTGTAACGGTTAAATTTAAAAATGCGTAGCAAACGCAAAATTCGCAACATTCTTAAAATGCGTAAATCTACAGGTATAATAAACGGGATGTAAAAGGGCAAAATTGCCAACAAATCGACCAAACCCATAAATGAAAAAGTGAACTTCAACCTTGCTTTTGTGGGTGTTTTGTCTTTATAAGTTAGATTGGCACACCAAAACCGCAACAAATATTCTATTGTGAAAATTATAACGCTTACGATTTCAACGTATGACAACGCAGTTGTTGCCCAAAGCGGCAAATCAAACGTACCGAGAATAACCGCAAGAATGTTTATAACAATTAAAGAAACAATTATGCCGTCAAAAACATTTGCCGCCGTGTTGTTTTCATCATCTTCACGAATTAAGTTAAAAATGGTTGATTTAATCCTTTTCAAACTGACACAGCCTTTCCGTATGATAGCATGCCTTATTCCGCAAAAAAAATCGTTAATAATAACGATAAAAAGAAATAACCGCCTCAGTTCCACATAAGGCGGTTATTAATTACCAGCTTTGAGAGGAACACCGTCTATCGGTAAGTCCTTCACTTATATTATATATAAAATCTGTAATTTGTCAAGAAATTTTTATGTTGCCGCCATTGTGGTTTTTTCTTATTTACAAAATATAAATTTCCGCAATTTTTATAAAATTATTAAAAAACTTAATCAAACTTTGGCTTGCAGCATTTTTTATACTTTTTGCCGCTTCCGCAGGGGCAAAGGTCGTTAACGCCGGGCTTTTTGCCCTTGCGAACAGGTGCACTTTTGGTTGCCGTGCCGTCGCCGGAGGTTTTGTTTATGGTTGCCTGTTGCTTACGCTTTAGGGCTTCCTCTTTGTTTTTCATCTCGACTACTTTTTTGGGCATCACCAACAGCATTTTAATCGTGTTTTGGCGTATTTCCTCTATCATTTCGTCGAACATATCCGAGCCTTCCAAGCGGTACTCGATAACCGGGTCACGCTGGGCATAGGCACGCAAACGTATTCCTTCACGCAGCTGTTCCATATTGTCAATATGCTCCATCCAATAGGTGTCTACGCTTTTAAGCAAATAAACACGTTCCATTTCTCTAATAACTTCGGTGGGCAGCAATGTTTCGTTCTCGGCATAAACCGCACGGGCATCCTCGACCAACATATTGGTAACATACTGTCTGTCAAGGTCGTATTGCTCGTTTTCGCTGAAGATATACTTGCCCTCGTCTTTAATAACCCATTCGGCATAAAACTCACGCAGACCTGCAAGGTTCCAGTCCTCATAAATATCGCCCGACATATACATATTAACATTAATCGCAACGGTATCGTCAAGCATTTTCATAATACTCTCGTGCAAATCGTCGC
>JAISII010000041.1 GCA_031262125.1 Oscillospiraceae bacterium
GCCTCATAACCCCTCGAGAGCCGCACCATAGTATCATAAATCGCACTGTCGCCGTGGGGGTTCAGCTTCATGGTTGAGCCGACTATATTCGCCGATTTTGTTCTGTTGCCGCCCAGCAAGCCCATTTTGTACATTGTATAAAGCAGCTTGCGGTGCGATGGCTTAAAGCCGTCAATTTCGGGTATGGCACGGCTCATAATTACGCTCATTGCATAGGGCATAAAGTTTTCTTCAATTGTTTCTACAATTTTCTGCTCTACAATTTCGCCCGCCCCGGCAATTACGCCTTTAATTTGCGGTGCTGTGCGTTTAGAGGCAGAGCCTGTTTTCTTTTTCGCCATTTTTTAAATTTCTCGCTTTACTTTAGGTGTTTTATATTTTAAACAAATCCATTGTAAGTGCCATAACCCAGCATATATACAGACAGTACAAAAGGTATTTTTTCCTTATCACATATTTGGTTTAACTCTTCAATAACAGTGTCTTTCGGCAAGACAATTTCGGAGTTGTTTTTCATAATTTCATCAATTAACTCCGGCAAAACCATACAAAGCTTATAAAAAGCATCCTTTTCGCCTGTAACTAATTCATAAAACTTATCAAGACTCATTCTTCTTATAAGCCGATGATTTAAGCGTTTGCCGTCGTTTGTGGTTTGCCACTTTATGTTTTGTGAATGCTTGGCAATTGCTTCAACCAAGCAACAGGCACAGTCGTCGTCAGATAATAATTGGTTTTGCATTTTAATATATGTACGTGCCGAGGAGGAAGAGTTCATGGTGTTATGTTTGTTTTTCATTTCAATATAAACAGTGCTAACTGTGTCATCACCATTTATGTTAATTCCGCCTTGCGGTTTATAAATTACATCCCAGCCTGTTAAAGGCACTTCGCAATCCTTAAAATATTTAAAAATTCTTTGATGAAAATAACCAATGTCGTTATTGTTCGATTTATCACGCTGTCTGAAAATCTCGTTTTTAATAATTTCTTCCCAACTCAAGCCATAAACAGATTTATCAAAAATAAGTTTTATAGGGTCTATAATGTTACTGTTAAATTTTTTAAGATTATAAGGAGTTAACTTTTCGCCATACTTTTTTATTGTTGCAATAATATGATTTGTTAAGTCCTCTTTTGTTATGAAACTAAGGAACATTTTTCACCCTCCAAAGAAATAAAAATTCTTTTGCCAACTTCATATGCTAAATTAACAGGTACAGCGTTGCCTACTTGTTTATATTGGCTTCCAACACTGCCGCAAAATCGCCAATTATCTGGGAAACTTTGGCATCTTGCATTTTCACGAATTGTAAAAGGGCGTTCTTCGGTTGGGTGGCAGCGGTCTGTTTGTTTTTGAGATGGAGAAGTTAGAACAGTCAAAGAAGGCTCGTCCAAACTCATACGTCGCAAAATGCCTGTACGACCTCCACCCATATACCAGCAGCTTTTCATATATTCTTTTGCTATATCTTCTGGTACATTTCTCCAATACCCCCCCGGAGGAACTAAAGAAAAAATCTTTTGCTTATATTTTGAATAAGGTGTATATTGACTGTTTGGAACATTTTCTAAAACATCCCTTAAAACTGGTCGGTATTTGTGAGGCTGAGGAAACTGAAAGTGAATTTTACCTGCTAAATCATTTCGTATTCCTATAATAATTAATCGTTCTCTTTTTTGTGCTACTCCAAAATCCCAAGCGTTAAGAACTTTCCAAGTTGTGTAATAACCCTGTTCTTCAAAAACACCGCAAATTGTTTTAAAGGTATTACCGTTATCGTGGCTTAACAAACCTTTTACGTTTTCAAACAAAAACATTTTTGGTTGCAGTTTTTTCAAAAAAACCGCATAATGATAAAACAATGTTCCTCGTGTATCCTCTAAACCCAGTCTTTTGCCTGCATAAGAAAAGCTCTGGCACGGAGCACCGCCCGACAACAAATCAAGCTCGCCTATTTTAATATCAAACAGTTTTTCTAAATCCAAAGACGATATTTCAACAATATCGCTTTGCAAAACATTCCACTGCGGTCTGTTGACTTTTAAAGTATTAGCGGCATCTTTTTCAATTTCAATCAATCCGATCGTTTCAAAGCCGGCTTGCTCCAAGCCTAACGCCAATCCGCCGGCTCCTGCAAACAATTCAATTGTTTTTGGCATCACAATTCCCCTTTTTAACTAACATCCAAATTATCAATAAAATTAATCCCGTTGTTTACAATATAATCCTTACGTTCCTGCAATTTGTCGCCCAGCAAAATATCAAAAATCTCGGCGGTATGCGTGGCATCGTCGGGCATAACCTTAACCAAGCGGCGGGTTGACGGGTTCATCGTGGTAAGGTTCATCATATCGGGTTCGTTTTCGCCCAACCCTTTGCTGCGTTGAATTGTAAACTTTTCTTTGCCTATTTGGCTTATATATTGCTCTTTTTCTTCCTCGGTATAAGCAAAATAAACCTCGTTTTTTGTAGTAATTTCATACAGAGGCGACTCGGCAATAAACACCAGCCCCTCGTTAATAAGCGTAGGTGTAAGACGGTACAGCATAGTCAGCAGCTCGGTGCGGATATGGAACCCGTCCACGTCGGCGTCGGTGCAGATTATAACCTTGCTCCAACGCAGGGCGTTAAGGTTAAAGCTGCTGAGGTCTTTGTTAGATTTTGAGCTTACCTCTACCCCGCACCCCAAAACTTTTAGCAAATCGGTAATAATCTGGCTTTTAAAAATTTTATCGTAATCGGCTTTAAGGCAGTTTAAAATTTTGCCCCTAATCGGCATAATCGACTGAAAATTCGGGTCTCGGGCCTGTTTGCAAGCACCCAAAGCCGAGTCGCCCTCTACTATGAACAATTCCCTTTCCGATGGGTCTTTGCTGCGGCAGTCAACAAACTTTTCAACCCGGCTGGTAATATCCATATTAGAAGCCAAGGTTTTTTTGATGTTAAGTCGGGTTTTCTCTGCATTTTCTCGGCTGCGTTTGTTTATGAGTGCTTGATTGCCGATTTTTTCGGCGTCGAGCGGGTTTTCTATAAAATAAATCTCGAGTTGATGCCGCAAAAACTCTGTCATTGCATCTTGAATACCTTTGTTCGTGATTGCTTTTTTTGTTTGGTTCTCGTAAGAAGTTACCGTAGAAAACGAAGAAATTATGATGCACAGGCAATCTTCAACGTCCGAAAAATTAATTTTGCTTTCGTTTTTATTATATTTGCCATTTTGCTTTAAATAGCCGTCAATTTGGTACACGAATGCGTTTTTCACTGCCTTTTCGGGTGCACCGCCGTACTCCAGCCAGCTGGAATTATGGTAATACTCGTGCATATTAACTTTGTTAGAGAAAGCATAGGCAACATTAATTTTGCACTTATATTCGGGCTTGTCCGGGCGGTCTTTTACCATTTTTTCAGTCGATGCACTTTGTACGGGGGCAATATAATCCTCGCCCAAAACCTCGGCAACGTGGTCAACAATTCCGTTTTGGTAAATAAATTCTTCACGCTTTGTGCCGTCAAAAGTTTCGTTTTTAAATATAAAGTGTATGCCTTGGTTTACAATTGCCTGCCGTTTTAAGGTGTCGGCAAAATATTCTGCAGGTACGTTAATATCGGTAAAAACGTCCAAATCGGGCTTCCAGCGAATTTTTGTGCCGGTGTCCCGGTTTGTGTACGGCTCTTTTTTTAAGCCGCCTACATTAATACCTTTTTCAAACCGCAGAGTAAATATGTAGCCGTCCCGCTTAATTTCAACGTCCATATACTCTGAAGAATACTGCGTTGAACACAGCCCCAGCCCGTTCAAACCCAACGAGAACTCATAGTTTTCGCCGCTGTTGTTGTTATACTTTCCTCCGGCATACAGCTCGCAAAAAACAAGCTCCCAGTTAAAACGCTCTTCGTTTTTATTATAATCGACGGGTATGCCACGCCCAAAATCCTGCACTTCTATTGCACCGTCTTTAAATTTGGTAACAACAATTTCTTTGCCGTAGCCCTCTCGGGCTTCGTCAATCGAGTTTGATAATATTTCAAAAATCGAATGTTGGCAACCGTCTATCCCGTCCGAACCGAAAATTACCGCCGGGCGTTTTCGTACTCGGTCGGCACCTTTAAGTGCCGAAATGCTTTCGTTGCCGTACTCTTGCTTTGTTTTAGCCATTTTTACCTCTTTGTATTTTGTGAAATTTTCATTTGCGGTTTAATTCTATTGATTATCGCAATTTACTGGGCGGCGTTTTGTTTACATGATTTGGCTATTTGCTCAAAATAGGATTTAATATTTTTATTACTGTTGCATATCCCACAATTTTATAACCCTCTTGAATATATATCTTTTTCCCTATCCACAAGCAAGAAGGATATGCTTCTGGAGTAATAAACGTAATAGTACCCTTTGCTTTTCCGTCTGGCGGCACTTCATCAACATAATAATAATGATGTATGCCGGTAGTTAAATATTTATCATTAACCAAATGGCTCGGTCTATATCCGTCAAGTGCAGGGTTCGTTCTTGTACCGTTAAATTCAAAAATAACTTCAATATCCGGTTCTCGGTTAATAAATTCATTTGATATAGTTTCTTTTTTCATACACTCACCCTCAATAAAATTTATTACTCTGATGTACGCTACTTATATTTTCCTTTTTGCAAATATGTATTACCTCTTTTTTCTCCCCCTGTCGGCTCCGCCGACATCCCCCTCCCGGAGGGGGACTTTTTCAGCTCCCTCTATTTAGTGTACCCCAAAGCCTCCCTCTTAGAGGGAGGTGGCAAGGCGTTAGCCTTGACGGAAGGAGAAAAAAGAGAATTTTTCTATAATGGGTCTGGGCATAGCCCTGACGGAAGGAGAAAAACCCTACCTCTTCCCCCGCAAGCTCTCTATCTTATCTCTTAAAAATGCGGCGTGTTCAAACTCCAAAATTTTGGCGGCTGCACGCATTTCTTTTGTCAGCTCTATAATAAGCTCGTCTTTTTCGGCTTTTGTCAGGCGGCGTCCTGTTTTTTCGTTAACCGCTTTGTGGGTCGAAATCTCTAAAACGTCGGCTACCTTTTTAACAATTGTTTGCGGCACAATGCCGTGGGCTGTGTTATACTCCTGCTGGAGCTCACGCCGACGCACGGTTGTTTCTATAGCACTTTTCATCGAGTCGGTTACACTATCGGCGTACATAATAACGCTTCCGTTTGAGTTACGGGCAGCACGACCGATTGTTTGAATTAGCGACCGCTGCGAACGCAAAAAACCTTCTTTATCTGCATCCAGTATGGCAACAAGCGACACCTCGGGCAAATCCAGCCCTTCTCGCAGCAGGTTTATGCCAACCAAAACATCAAACTCGCCCAAACGCAAATCTCGGATGATTTCCATACGCTCAATCGTATCAATCCCGTGGTGCATATATTGCACCCTGATGCCCATAGACTCAAGGTAATCGGTTAAATCCTCTGCCATTTTTTTGGTGAGTGTTGTAACCAAAACACGCTCGTTGTTTGGCGTGCGTTTGTTAATTTCGGATATTAAATCATCCATTTGCCCCTCGATAGGTCTTACCGAAATTTCGGGGTCTAACAGCCCGGTGGGGCGTATTATTTGTTCGGCGATAATTTTGCTTTTTTCAAGCTCAAAGTCGCCCGGTGTTGCACTAACAAACACTGCTTGGTTAATTTTATCGTAAAATTCTTCAAATTTTAAGGGGCGGTTGTCAAAAGCCGAGGGCAGCCTGAAACCGTACTCAACAAGCGACTTTTTGCGTGCAAAGTCGCCCGCATACATACCCCGTGCCTGCGGCAGCGAAACGTGCGATTCGTCTACCATAATCAAATAATCATCGGGGAAATAATCCAAAAGGGTATACGGCGGCGAACCCGGCTTGCGGCGGGAAATTACTCTGGAGTAATTCTCGATGCCCGAACAAAAGCCGATTTCTTGCAGCATTTCAATATCGTAATTTGTACGTTGCTCCAAACGCTGGGCTTCAAGCAGCTTGCCGTTTTCTCTGAAGAATTTTAGCCGTGCAGCCAATTCCTCTTGCAGTTCTTTAACAGCCTCGTGCATTTTCTCGCCCGAAACTATATAGTGAGAGGCCGGGTAAATTGCAACGTGGCGTACCACGCCTTTAAGCTCACCCGTCAGCGGGTTAACCTCGCTTATACGCTCGACCTCGTCGCCGAAAAATTCAATTCGTATTACGGTGTCGCTCGAATATGCAGGGCAAAGCTCAACCGTGTCGCCACGGATTCTGAATTTATTGCGGGTGAGAGCCAAATCGTTTCGCTCATATTGCAGCTCGACCAATTTTTTAACCAAATCATCACGTTTTTTGGTCATACCCGGGCGTAGCGAAATTACCATATTTCGGTAATCTATCGGGTTACCCAAAGAGTATATGCACGAAATAGAAGCCACAATAATAACATCCCGCCGCTCCGAAAGTGCCAAGGTTGCACTGTGCCGCAGCTTGTCAATTTCGTCGTTTATCGAGCTGTCTTTTTCAATATATGTGTCGGTGTTTGGAATATAGGCTTCGGGCTGGTAATAATCAAAATAGCTTACATAATACTCAACCGCATTGTTGGGGAAAAACTCTTTAAATTCGGTGCAAAGCTGAGCCGCAAGGGTTTTGTTGTGTGCCAAAACCAGCGTTGGGCGTTGCAGGTTGTTTATAATATTTGCCATAGCAAAGGTTTTGCCCGAGCCGGTAACGCCGAGCAGGGTTTGCTCTTTGTTGCCGCTTTTTATGCTTTGGCAAATTTTTTCTATAGCTTGCGGTTGGTCGCCAGTTGGTTTGTAGGGCGAAAAAAGTTGGAATTTGCTGCTTTCAGTATTGTTCATAGTAATAATATACCTGTATTTTTAACTTCTTAATATTTGCGATAAGTTTTGTTATTAAAATTCCTCTTTAACAATTTGATAAACATAACCGGGACCTTCCAGATAATAACCCGTGCCTACCAGTTCGATTTTTTCGGAAATTTTAGTGCTGAAAAACTTTTGCATAGCCTGCTTTGGTGTAAGATTATAATCCTCTGCAATATAGGCTATTATTTGTGATATTAAAGAGCGTATGCAATAGCGTTGCTGGTTTGTTTTTTCTTGCTCTTGTTTTAAATTATAATTATTATCCATAGGTTTTTGCACCAACCTTTTTTAACAACTTTAAAGCGTTTGCAGTATGAAAAGAAT
>JAISII010000157.1 GCA_031262125.1 Oscillospiraceae bacterium
TCCCCCCCCCCCCCCCCGCAAATGTCAATAGTTTTTTGAAAAAAAGTTTGAAAAATTTAAAAAAGTTATTTTTGCACCCTGTCCGCCACTTGACAAACCAAAAAAAATGAATATAATATAAAAAAAGAGCATACCAGTAGACGGTTGCCCACTTAAATGCAATTAAAAAATAACCGCGCTTTTCGAGGGCAGCGGTTATTTTTTATTATTGTATATGTTTACAACAAGCGAAATAATGCTTGTGATTAATGAACAGAATGCGAAAAGCTCCTGCCAAAAAACCATAATAAACCCCTCCCTTCTTCCCAAAATTACTTTGGGTACGAAAGTTGGGCAACCGCCTACCGGAACTGATATGCTCTACGGCTTACGCCGCAAATTAATTGTACAAAATCTGTTGCATTTTATCAAGAATAAAGTTTGAAAATTATGCACAAACAAAAAACTCACCCTTCTCATTCTCAGAGAAAGGTGAGCGTTTTTAATTTACTTAATCTCCTGCTCAAGGTTTTGGAAAATTTCGGAATCAAAAAAGTTAACCAAACTAATTTCTAAACCATCACAAATTTTTTTGAGAGTGGAAATTGTCGCACCATTACGTCCCGAAATTATGTTTTTTAATGTGGATTGAGTTATTCCGCAAATTGTTCCCAGCTTATTAATTGTTATTTTGTTTTTTTGGCAAAGCTCTAAAATCCTGTAGCATACAGCTTTATTGATGTTCATAAATACGCCCCCTTATCTTAATTTAACTCAAATCAGTCCAAAATATCGTCCGAAATGAGTTGACATTGAGAGAAAATGTGATATAATAGACTCATTTGAGTTTATTATTGCGGGAGTATATATGAATTATTCAAGTTGTTGCTTTACCGGTCATCGGCATATAGCATAGGAAGAAATATCTTTATTAATAGAAAATCTGAAAATAAATATAGAATCTCTTGTTAAAAATGGTGTAACAACCTTTTTAAGCGGGGCTGCTATCGGATTCGATATAGCGGCAGCATTAGCTGTTATTGAAACAAAAAGAACTTTTCCCAACATTAAACTTGCACTGGCTTTACCATGTGAAAACCAAACTAAAAACTGGTGTCCTACAGATATTGTAAGCTACAATTATATTATTGAGCAAGCCGATACTGTTACATATATTTCTAAAAGATACTACGCAGGTTGTATGCACAAACGCAATAGATATTTAGTTGAAAACAGTGCTTTTTGTATTTGTTATCTTAAAAAGACGTGCGGCGGAACATACTATACCGTAGAATATGCAAAAAAGAATGGTTTAAATATTAAAAATCTGGCACAGATAGAATAATAACAAAAACCAAAAAACTCACCCATCTCAATCACAGAGAAAGGTGAGCCTTTTTATATTTTTTTAAAATTAAAAGAAAAAGGATTTTTGTTTTTAAAAAATATTGACAAATTACAACAAATTATATATTATTGTATTGCGGCAAGAGCCGTGAGCATATCTTTAGCCGGTAGGCGGTTGCCCCAACTTTCATACCCCCGAATTTATTCGGGACGAAAGGGGGTGTTGCGTGTGGTTGTATGGCAGGACTTATTTATGTTTTGCAACGTCATCACAAGCATTATTTTAATTGCTGTACATATCTATAGCAATAAAAAATAACCGCTGCCTTCGAAAACTGCGGTTATTCTTTTAAGTAGTTTTAGAGGGCAACCGTCTACTGGTATGCTCTTCTCTTATATTATATTCATTTTTTGGGGTTTGTCAACTGTTTTTTACCGTGCCAATAAACTTTAAAGTTAATTTATAAATTTTTAAATTAATATTTTCACTTTTAAGTTAATACCCAAAAACTCACCCATCTCATTCTCAGAGAAAGGTGAGCCTTTTTATATTTTCTTAAAACTTAAAATTAAATCAAATTCTGAAGAGCAAATCGCCGTAAGAAGGCATTGGCCAATACTTGGCAGCGGTGTTAATCTCCAGCTCATCGGCTACGGCACGCAGCTCGCCCATTGCGGGGATGATTGTGGAAACATAGAAGTTTGCCAAAGCTTTCGAGTCATCCTCATACTGTGCGGCGTCTACCAGTGCGGCATCCAAGGTGTCGATTTTTTTAGACAGGCAAGCCAAAAGCTTGGAGAATGTTTCAATCAAGCTAAGCTGAGTGTCAACATTAATGTTGTCGCCCAAAGCTTTAACGGCTGCTGTAGTTTTGGTGATTTTGCCGATGTAAGAGAACACAGCGGGAAGAATATCTTTTTTAGCCATATCGAGCATTGTTAAAGCTTCGATGTTAAGGCTCTTGTTGTAATTTTCGAGCAGGATTTCTTCACGGGCGGCAAGCTCTTCTTTAGTAAAGATTTTGTGCTTTTCAAAGAGTGCTACGTTTTTGTCGGCTGTATAGCAAACAAAAGCTTCGGGAGAAGTACGCATATTTAAAAGCCCGCGTGATTCTGCTTCGGTTACCCACTCGGCAGCATAGTTGTTGCCGTTGAATATAATTCTTTGGTGAGCTGTAAGCTCTTCTTTGATTATTGCTTTTGCAGCCTTGATAACGTCATCGGCACCTTCGAGCTTTGCAGCAAACTGAGCCAAAGATTCGGCTACGGTTGTGTTAAGCATAATGTTGGGGCAAGCAATGTTTAATGCCGAACCCAGCATACGGAACTCGAATTTGTTGCCGGTAAAGGCAAACGGCGATGTACGGTTACGGTCGGTAGTGTCCTTACGGAACTCCGGCAGAACTGCTGCACCAAGCTCGAATGTTTTGCGGCCTTCGGAAACAAAATCGGTTTCGTTGATTATAGACTCTACAACTGCACCCAGCTCTGCACCTATAAATGCGGAGATGATAGCCGGAGGAGCTTCGTTAGCACCCAAACGGTGGTCGTTGCCTGCCGATGCAACCGCCAAGCGGAGCAAATCTTGATAATCGTCAACCGCTTTTAAAACAGCTGCCAAGAACAGTAAGAACTGAACATTTTCGTAAGGTTTTTTGCCGGGGCTGAGCAAGTTCTCGCCTGTGTTGGTAGAAATTGACCAGTTGTTGTGTTTGCCCGAACCGTTAATGCCGGCAAAAGGTTTCTCGTGCAGCAGGCAAACAAGCCCATGGCGTTCGGCAACCTGTTTTAGAATAATCATTGTAAGCTGGTTTTGGTCAACAGCTAAGTTTGCAGTTGCAAAAATAGGTGCAAGCTCGTGCTGTGCGGGTGCAACTTCGTTATGTTTGGTTTTTGCAAACACGCCCAGTTTCCAAAGCTCTTCGTCAACCTCTGCCATAAATTTGGCAATACGGGGTTTAATTGTACCAAAATAATGGTCCTCAAGCTCTTGACCTTTGGGGGCTTTTGCACCGAACAATGTACGGCCAGCAAAAATAAGGTCTTTGCGTTTTTCGTACTGTTCTTTATCAACAAGAAAATATTCCTGCTCGGCACCAACTGTTGTTGCAACCTTTTTAACATCAGTTTTGCCCAGCAAGTGCAGCACTTTTACTGCCTCGTCGCTAAGACGTTCCATAGAACGCAGCAAGGGAGTTTTTTTGTCAAGCACTTCGCCCGTATAGGAGCAAAATGCTGTGGGGATGTACAGTGTGCCGTCTTTAGCAAAGGCATAAGATGTCGGGTCCCAAGCTGTGTAGCCACGTGCCTCGAATGTTGCACGAATGCCGCCGCTGGGGAAAGAAGAAGCATCAGGCTCGCCCTTTATAAGCTCTTTGCCCGAAAACTCCAAAATTGCCTTGCCGTCTTTGCCTATGTTAATAAAGCTGTCGTGCTTTTCGGCAGTAATACCTGTCATAGGCTGGAACCAGTGAGTATAGTGAGTGCAGCCTTGCTCAATGGCCCATTCTTTCATAGCATGAGCAACTGCGTTGGCAACTTCTTTGCTGATGGGTTGCCCTTCGTCAATCGTCATTTTGAGTGATTTGTAAACAGGCTTCGGCAATTTTTGTGCCCAAACCTCTTCGTTAAAAACTTTTGAACCGAAAATCTCTTGAATGTTTGCCATTGGAATCCACTCCTAAATAAATAAATTTTACAAAATAATTTGCATTTGTACAAAAACAAAAATGCCGTAGGCCAATGCTGCCTACAGCACCGTTGCTGTACGTTACTGATATTATACGTTTAAAAGCACGGTTTGTCAATAGTTTTTTTAAATTTATGCAAGTTTTTAAAATAATCTTGCACAATTTTACATAAAAGGACTTGTTTTTAAGGTTTATTTTAGTAAAAACAGCAAGTTTTGCTTTTAATATTTCATAAAAACCTATTTCAACAATAAAATTTCTTCTGTAAATTATATTAATGTACTATCTTTTATATTCCTCAGTTTTAATTTCCCCGTTTGCATCAGCGTCAAGCCGCAGCAGCCCCGGCTTATTCTCCATAACCGCAGTTGTTGCCGCCATAAGGGTGCTTTTGCTTTGTGCCGTCATATTGCTTAATGCCTGATAAAACCGAGTATCGCTGCCTTTTTTTAGGTAGCTTTTCTTAAGCTGCTGCGTTACCGTAAAAACTGCCGCCCCCGGCGGTATTATTGTTTTAGACGAAAAATATTTCAGGTTTTCTTTAATATCGGCATATCCCAAATTATCGTTAACAAGCACATATTGCACCTGCCCAAAAAACGGGTCGCCTGCTGTTTGTTCTCGCAGTTTTTTGCAAGCCGAGTTAAAATCATCGGCTGTTAATGTTACTGTGCTTTTTGTTTTTGAATTCTCGGAATTAAGCAATGCAAAGTCATAGGTTTGTGCTTTGTTAGAATTTTCGGCTTTGCTTACGCAAAAGCCTTCTACAATTATTTTTTGGTCTAAACCCGAGGACGAAAACCCCCAAAAGCCAAACGCAAAATAGGCAACCAGCACCACAGCAACTATAATTTTAAGTCTTTTCATTTTAGTTTATTCCTCCTTAAAAATGGTATTTTTTTGCAAACCACCCCGTCTGCTCAGCACAATCTAAAAATATTTTTATTTTTTTAGATTTTTAATAAAAAATAATATTATTTTTTACTTTGGGAGCAGCCACCCCTCCCCGGAGGGGAATTTTTCCGCTTTCAATAGACTTTGGGGTTACCTTTTTCTCCTTCCGTCAGAGCTTACGCTCTGCCACCTCCCTCTAAGAGGGAGGCTTTATGGATGGTGTGAACAAAAAAGTCTCCCTCTCAGCGGGGGATGTCGGCGAAGCCGACAGGGGGAGAAAGCGACGCAAGTCGCATCTTGCCTCTTGCTTCTTGTTTCTTGCTCCTTGCAGCGGAGGGGAATATTTTCGCTTTCAATAGGCTTCGGGTTTATTTTTCTCTTACTCTTAAAAATGGCAATATGCAACCAAAGGCAAGGTTTACGCCTATAATAACCCAAGTGTTAAACAAAACGCTTTGCAAAAACTCAAAATAATGCAACGCAATTGCACTTGCTGCAACCACTGTGCAAAAAACAACGGGCAAAAGCTTTGTGGGCTTTGCCTCAAACACATTGCCAAACTGCGTTTTTGCAAGCACGGCAAAAATACTCAGCAGCACAACAATTGCACCGCAAAAAAATGCAAAAAGCAAACCGTCTATCCCCCGCAAAATGCTGATTTTAGAAACAAGCGACAGTGCATAAACGGGGAACTTTTGCAAAAGCCCCCAGCTGCCCAAAACTGCGGTTGCCAAAAACAGCGTTGCAATAACAAAGCCTGTGCCAATGCACACAAAGGTTATGCAACGTTTTTTTGCAGCCTGCTCGGCTTTAAGGTTAGAGTATGCAAGCACCGGCAATGCAAAAAGCAGCGTTGCAAAATAATAAAGCGATTTTTCAAAGCCCGTGCCCTCAACCGTTGTGTATTCTGCAATGTTAACCGATTGTATTTGCACTAACGCACCCATCATAATAATCGAAAATACAATCAGCAGCCCTGCGCCGATAATCCACCCGACCCTGAAAACCACTTTTATCCCCTTGTAGGCGGCATACAGCACCAGTGCCATTACCATAACAATAAACAGCGGTGCGGGCAAGCCCTCTTGCATTTCGCTTTTATAAAATGCCGAAAAGCGTGTTAAAAAGCAAACACAGGCATAGGCAAAATAGAGCGGGATAATTACAGCTTTAGCCGAAGCCATAATTGTATTACTGCGGGGTTGCTGCACCCCGCTTTCTAACCTCAAAAGCAGCACGGCGGCAACCAAAGCAAGGGCTGTAAAGCCCAAAATGCACCCGACGGTAACCAAAAATTCGCCCTTGCCGAGTGCTTGTTCATTAAGAATTAAACCGCAGCCGGCAAGGCTTGCAAACAGCACAAAAAAGAACATCCCATGACGCATTGGGTTATTTTCGTTTTCTATTGTTTTGTTATAATTCATATTAATATAGTTTAGCTCCTAAGGTTTAGTTAGAAAAAAAATTAAACTTCCTGCATCGACACAGCTTTTCTTTTTTGTATATTCCCCCCGCAGGGGGCATTGGTAAATAGTTATTGCATTTTCTAAAAATGTATGGTATAATAAAAGAAAACCATGAGAGGAGAAAATGCAATGGAATGTAAACATTGTGGCAGCACAAAAACTAGGAAGAATGGTGTAAGTAAAGGCTACCAACGCTACAAATGTAATACCTGCGGACGAACTTTTTCAGGAACTCCTGAAAAATTCAGTGCCAAAACCAAAGCGATGGCTGTGTTTATGAG
>JAISII010000044.1 GCA_031262125.1 Oscillospiraceae bacterium
CATTTTTTAAGACGCCATCGTCCTCGCTGATTAAAAGTTTGATTTTTTGCTCCATAATTTTACCGTTTCCGCACTAAATTGCTATGCGGATGCCCCTTTCTGACGGATAGAACCATCACGTAATTTTATTTGATATTAGTATTTTACCATTAATTGGTAATTTTGGCAATAGTTTACAGAAAAATAATTTAAAAACTTTTTTCCATATATCGACACTATAATTTCAAACACTACAATATATAGTATAAAAATTACAAAATTATGTCAATTTTTAAGACTTGATGCATAAATTACACTCTTTGTAACTATTTTACTAATTAATACAATTATGTTAAATAATTAGCTTTTTGCAACAATTTTCGCTAAATTTTATATGTGTTCAAATTTAATTACAATTTTTAACTTTAGAGTTTTTCTTTTTTATTGTGCAAAATAATATAAGGTTGCAAATAAATTTAAGTTTTCTAAATGAAAAGGGGAGCAATTTTGAGCAAAAGTTTGAAATTTAATAGTTTTAAAAGTAACTTTAATAATAACAGTAGGCAGGAGCAAATTAAAAAGAATTATGCAAAAATAGGGTTGGCAATTTTGTTTGCCGCTATGCTAATGTTCCAGCTGAGCAATGCTGTTATGCACAACAACGCAAACCCTGTGGTGCAATATGCGGTGCAAGACAATTTTCAGCCGAAAGATAATTACAGCAGTATTGATGCAAAGCCGGCAAACAGCAATCTTGCCATAGACTACAGCAATATAAAGGTAGATGTAGGGGGCAACCCTTTTGGAATTAAGCTGTTTTCTAAAGGCTGTGTGATTGTGGAGGTATCAGACGTAGTTTTGTACGAAAGCTCGGCGGGTGGTTCGACCTCTAAAGTTAAGGCAAAATACACCCCGGGTAAAGATGCCGGGCTTAAAGTAGGCGACATTATAAAAGAGCTTAATGGAGCAAAAATCACCTCTAACGAGCAGTTATCGACCGAAATTGCTGCTTTGGGCGGTGCAGAGGTCGAGTTGACTATTGAACGAAATGAAAAAGCAATCAAAACAAAACTACAACCGATTTTAGATGACCAAGGCTATTGGCGTGCCGGCATTTGGGTGCGAGACAGTGCAGCCGGCATTGGCACCTTGACGTTCAGCTATAGCTCGGTAAACGGCAAAACCTATTATGCAGGGCTTGGGCACCCGATTTGCGACCCGACCACGTATCAAGTGCTGCCGCTAAACTCGGGGCAAGCTGTGCCAGCCGAGATTATGAGCGTGCAAAAGAGCGTTTCTGGCACTCCGGGCGGTCTAAACGGCTATTTTATCGACGGTTCGTATGGTGATATTGTAAAAAATAACGATTGCGGCATATATATAGAATCCAACGGGGAAGAGCAGCCGATAAAAAAACAGGATTCTTACGAAATGAACATCGGCACACCAATACACGGCAAGTGCAAAATTCTTACAACGATAAATAAAAGCGGCAAGCAAGAGTACGATGCCAAAATTGAATTTGCCGACGCCACGGGTACCTCGGGCAACCGCAGCCTTATTATAGAAATTACAGATAAAGAATTACTGCAAAAAACCGGTGGAATTGTGCAAGGCATGAGCGGCAGCCCGATTGTGCAAAACGGCAAATTTGTAGGTGCTGTTACGCACGTTTTTGTAAACGAGCCGAACAAAGGGTACGGCATTTATGCACAAGAAATGATGAACGAGATTTTGGAGATTGAGTAAACCACTCCGGATTCGCAATTAGTTTCATTAATTAATTGTTTTCTTTTAGATATAGAAAAAAAGTCAAGCTTTTTTGAGGGAAAGGGCTTGACTTTGTGCTGTAATTATGTTATGATAACTACGTTAAATTAATATTTAACGTAGTTTAGGGGAGACGAAACATCTTTTTCATGTATAATAAGCCCCCTTTCGGTGAGTTTGCTTTCCGAATAAGCCAATCCTTAAGTTACAATATTATATTTAAAGGACTAAAATAAAATGCCGACTAACTACAGCATTATTGACCCACCGCCGATTATTAAAGAATACTTAACTTACATTCGTACCGTTCAAGGCAAATCTGAGCGGACTGCTTATGGCTATTACCATGACCTGCGTACCTTTTTTAGGTTTGTTAAGCTTAACCGTAAGCTTGTTGAACAAACTGCCGATTTTGAAAAAATCCCGATTGACGATGTTAACTTGGATTTAGTAAAATCTGTAACTCTTACAGAGTGCTATGAGTTTATGAATTTTTCGCTTAGCCACAGCGGCGGCGGCAAAACCGAAGGTAATAAAGAAGCCTCTCGTAACCGTAAAACCATTGCTTTAAGGCGGTTTTATGCTTTTTTAACACAAAAAATGCACTATTTTGAGCATAACCCCGTTAAAGAAATGGAAACTCCAAAAGTTAAAAAAGCTCTCCCAAAATATTTGACCTTAGAGCAAAGCTTGGAGCTTTTGGACGCTGTTGACGGCAAAGAAAAAGAACGGGACTATTTGCTGCTGACAATTATGCTTAATTGCGGTTTGCGTCTGTCGGAGGTTTTTGCAATGAATTATCAAGACTTTCGCAGCGATAATACACTCCGAGTTGTGGGCAAAGGCAACAAAGAGCGAATAGTGTACCTTAACGATTCCTGCATTGCTGCATATAAAAACTATATGAAGGTACGCCCCTGCGACGGCTTAACAGACCCTAATGCTTTGTTTATAAGCCAAAAAAAATCAAGGCTTTGCCTTAAAGCGATTGAAAATGTGGTTTACAAATACCTCGATAAAATCGGGCTTTCAGGTCAAGGGTACTCGTGCCATAAATTACGCCACACAGCCGCAACACTTATGTACCAGCACGGCAATGTAGACATTAGAGTTTTGCAGGATATTTTGGGGCACGAAAATTTGGGAACAACGCAAATTTATACTCATTTATCGTCAACTCAAATGCAAGATGCAGCCAATGCAAACCCGCTTGCGAAAGTAAATAAATCAAAAAATACAGAAAAAAAGAATTAATCAAAAAAGGAAGAGCCGTTCTTGAAAAAAGAACCCTCTTCCCTATTTTTTTATTTATGTGAATATTAAACACTGCAATTAATCAACGGCTGCCTCAAACGCTTGCCGAATGTTCCGTACACCAACCAAAGTTACGCCGTCTGGCTTTTTTAAGCCTTTCATATTATTATAAGGCATAACAATTTTAGTAAAGCCAAGGCGTACAGCTTCGTTAATACGCAGCTGGACTTGAGAAATGCCCCTTATCTCCCCCGCTAAGCCGATTTCGCCAAAGGCGATGGTTGTGTCGGCAACCGGAGTTTCTTTAAGGCTGCTTATAAGGGCAAGTGCCACGGGCAGGTCTACCGCAGGCTCGTCCAGCCGCAAACCGCCGATTATATTAATATAGGTATCGTTGCCGCTGAAGTAATAGCCGGCACGTTTTTCCAGCACGGCAAGCAGCATAGACATTCGGTTGTAATCAAACCCCGTAGACATACGGCGTGGGTTGCCAAAGCCGGATGCCGTAGCCAAGCCCTGAACCTCAGCTAAAATGGGGCGGCTGCCCTCTATAGAACACACAACACAGGTGCCCGATACATTTTTAGGACGCCCGGCAAGCAGCATTTCGGATGGGTTTTTAACTTCGGTAAGACCTTTGTCGGTCATTTCAAAAACGCCGATTTCGTTGGT
>JAISII010000105.1 GCA_031262125.1 Oscillospiraceae bacterium
GAGGCACTGCACAACAACAAATTGAATATGTTAACCGCACCCAAAACGCCATGCAAACCGTAAGCCCAAGCTATTTTGACATTGTTGCGGGCGGCAGCTTGCAGTTTAATGCCCCTGCAGCGGGTTTTGTAGACACTATGCACAAATCCGGAATTAGCGTTGTGCCTTTTTTAAGCAACCATTGGGACAGAGCAGCCGGAGTTGCAGCATTGAACAACATCGACCTGCTGTCGGACAAAATTGCGTATTATATAGAACAATATAACTTAGACGGCGTTAATGTTGACATAGAAAACGTAACACAAACAGAGCGTGCTAAATATACTGCCCTTGTAACGCAGCTTAGGAATAAAATCCCCGCTAACAAAGAGGTGTCTGTTGCCGTTGCGGCTAACCCCAACAATTGGACTACCGGCTGGCATGGCTCGTATGACTACAGCGGACTTGCGGAAAATTCGGACTATTTGATGATTATGGCTTATGACGAGCATTACCAAGGCGGCACGGCAGGTCCTGTTGCAAGCCTTGGTTTTGTAGAAAACTCGATTAAATATGCCCTTAGCAAAACTACGCCCGACAAAATTGTAATTGGGCTGCCGTTTTTTGGGCGAATTTGGGGCGTTGGCAACACAAACATCAGCGGTTATGGTGTGCCTATTGCAACAGTGAACAAGATAATTTCTACCTATAATGCCGTTGTTAGCTTTGACACCGAGTCAATGTCGCCGAAGGCGGAATTTACAATTAACAAAGGCGACCCGACGCTGACTTTGGGCGGCACAACCCTTAGCAGCGGCAGCTATGTAATTTGGTACGAGAACGATAACTCGCTTGCCGAAAAACTGAGTTTGGTGAACAAATACAATCTTAAAGGTGCAGGCTCGTGGGCTTTGGGGCAAGAAGACCCACGCATTTGGAACAACTATAAAGAGTGGCTAAACGGCGACTCTTTGCTTGAAGCGGGTTATTTTGAATACACCGTAAAAGCGGGCGACACTTTATGGAAGCTTTCGCAAACCTATAAAACAACCGTTGAGCAGCTAACCAGAATAAACGGCATAAGCGGCGATGTTATATATGTCGGGCAGGTTTTGAGGATACCCATCCCACAAACGCCGACTGTACCTGCTACTACAGCACCAACTACAACTGTGCCGCAAACGACTATTGCACAAACTACCGTACCTCAGACTACCATACCCCAAACCACAATACCGCAAACTACCATACCCCAAACCACCGTACCGCAAACTACCGTACCGCAAACGACTGCTCCGCTCCCTACCTCGCCTACTGTTCTGCCTACGCAGCCAACCGCTTATACTGCATGGGTTGTGCAAGGGCTAAAAAACCTTAATGTTCGCTCGGGTCCCGGTGCACAATACAGCGTTATAACCAAGCTTAAAAGCGGTGCTGCCGTTACCGTGCTGGAGCAAACCACAAGCGGGTTTTATAAAATCGCTCTTAACGGCGGCAAATACGGCTATGTTTCTTCGCTGTACCTTACAGCAAAAGCACCGGGCATTTCGGCACGAGAATACCCCGGAATTGTCTCCCCGGCTGTTGCAAGTTTGAATGTTCGCTCGGGGGCAGGCAAAAATAAAGCTGTTATAGCAAGAATTAAAGGCGGCGAAAGTGTTACAATTATTGGCGAGGCAGTAAAAGGGTTTTATCGGGTTAGGGTTAACAGCACGGGCATTACGGGCTATTGCGAAACTAACTATATTTTGAGGTTTTGAGTTAAATCACCACAATATATGTTATTGGTTTGTAAAAATAAAATACAATTTCCTATTTTATATGTAAAAAAATAGCTAAACATCCAAACATTTAAATAAAACTTGACTTTTATCTTTTGAGTTTGCTATAATTTGGGCACAACTTATTTGCATTGCAAAAATGGCAAAGGCGTCATGTTATCATGACGCCTTTTTTTATTTTATTTGCGGTGGTTTAAGTTGAAAATGCGGTCTTAATTTTACAGGAGGTATAAAAACAAGAACAAAAAGATTGCATTTATGCAAATCGACAATGACGTCATATTGATTTATGACGCCTTTTTTATTGCCAAAAACAATAATTAAGGGAGTAAGCAAATTTTAGGAGGAAAATGGTTATGAAAACGAAAACAAAACACAAAAGGAATTTTTTAAGAGGCACGATTGCATGTGTTATTACATGTGTAATTATTTTATCTCAATTTATGATTGGAGCATCTGCTGCCGAAAGCGGGTTTGATTTATCGGTTGTTAATTTTGATGCTGTTATGAATGAGAAAAACGCAAACGGCACAAATGCTTCAAAAATGAACGGTTATATTCAAACCGCATTAAATGAAGGAGCAGAAATTATTTTGTTCCCCGAGTATTCTTTAACAGGTGTTGTTATTGACAATGCTGTAGATGTAGAAAAAGATACAGCAGTTTCTGCAATATCTAAAACCGCAGACGAAAAAGACGTTTATATTCTTTTTGGGGCACTTACAAAAGATGCTGAAGCGGTGTATTCTTCTTTGATTATATGCACACCCGAAGGCACAACTGATGTGTATAACAAAACCCATCTTACCGACAGCGAATGGAAAGCCGGTTTAAAAACAGGCATATCACCCTATGTATTGCAAACACCATACGGCAAGTTCGGTTTGGCTTTGGGCGATGAATTTGCAAAAGTAGCCGAAATGGGCAAATATTATTATGGTTCGGCTTGCCGAATGATTTTAGTAGCACAGTCCTACAGCTATGACAGTGCAAAAACCAATAGTTTATCGCAAGCAAGATACGATGTATACACTTCGGCATATGCTTATCATCGTATGTATTCACGCAGTATTGCACTTGCAAACCTGTTTGCAAATTCTGACGAAGGCGAATATTTTGGCGAAAGCTTTATTTTTAACGGTTCGTTTATCGGCGGCGGTAACGAAAGCAAAACCGCACCTGCACCTACTGCTAACTCGGGAGTAGTAACGGCACAAATTGCCGAAAGCAGCCGAGATACAACCGACGGTATGGCGAGCAGACGCCTTAACCTTTTGGCAGACTGGTACGGCGAACTGACCGATTATACTCAACCTGTATATGGACAGGGAAGCAAATATAAAGACGATGTTCGTGTTGCTTCTGTTAACTTCCATGCAGTATGGGGAGATGTAGAAACAAACGTAACCAAAATGAAGGCTATTATGGAACAAGCACATAACGAAGGTGTAGAGCTGCTTGTCTTCCCCGAGATGGCATTAACAGCCTATAGTGTTGTTCAGCCAAAAGATTATACAGAAGAACAAAAAGCTTTGTACGGAGACAAATATATGCAACATGTGCTTGCACCTGTTGTTCGTGGCGAAAACCCAAGTGAAGTTATAACCGATTTGCAAGCTTTGGCTGCATCTTACGGAATGTATGTTTTAGTTGGTCTGCCCGAAAAAGACGAGCTTGACCCGGATGTTTATTGGAACTCGGTAGCAATATTGGGACCGAACACTATAAAATCTTACCGTAAAGTAAACCTTGCGTTCCCCGAACACAATTGGTCTGATTTCGGCAAAGATAATGACGGCGTTTTCGAAACCCCGTTCGGTTTGGTTGGCATAGCAATATGTGCAGACATTTATAATTATCAGGAATTACAGCGTACATATTCAGAAATGGGATGCCGTATTGTAATTAACTGTACTGCAGGTGCTGCTAACAACACAACTGTAGAAAACGGCGGTTGGCAACTTACATACCAAAACAGGTTAGAGAGCTTTATGCTTAGGGATGGTAACTTTATGATGACATCTAACCTTGTTGGTTATGAAGGACCCGAACTGACGGGCGAATTGAAACAAAAATTAGCAGATGCAGGCTATACGCAAGATGATATTACCAGCAGCTGGCTGTATAAAAACAACAGCGATTTGTACAATTTGCTTTATAAAACAGGCGAAGACGGCAAAGCTGTAAGCCAACTTAATAGTCGTGCTTGTGTGTTCCCGGGGTCAAGTTTAAATATGGCACTAAACCCCAACGACCCTTCGGGTGTTACGGCATACGGCAACACAGCAGACAGTGCTGAGCTTATATCTTACGGCAACGACTTAGGTCCTTATCTTGACAAAGACAACGACGGCAAAAGCCCCTATATAAGCTATACTACAGACACTTTTGACAAATACTATACTGCCGATTTTGACCTGTCTTATGCGAATTTATCGCCTTTTAGAAATGAAAATCCGTTCGATTATCAACCTGAACTTTATTTCCAGTGGTATTCTGAAATGTTTTATAAAAACAGCGGAATTAACCTTAGCGATAAAACTCTGAGTGATAAAACAAGCGGCATAAGTGTTAGCGGTTTGCTTGCAGACGGAACAACCTTAGCTGTTTCTCCTGCTTCTGCCCCGTCTGATGCTAAAGATGGCTTTGATTTGATAAATTCTTACGGATATAATATTTCTTTGGTTTCTTTGCAAACTACACCTGTATGGAAATCTAACATAGAAAACAATACCGCTTCGCTTGTAACAGTGAATTATGAGGGTGAATACGCTCCCAATATCGGTATGATTAAAGTTAGTATTCCGATAGACAGTGATGCAGACGCAGTTTATGCTAACGGCGAACTTGCAAAAGTGGTTGACGGTAAAATAGAAGTTTCTATGCTTAACGGTGCCGAAATCGCAATAGCGGAATATAAAGCCAAAACAAACCCGCCAACCGAACCCGGCACAAACGAACCTGCAAACAACGAGCCAACTGATACACCAAAAACAAACCCGACCGATGATGCTGATAAAAACACAAGCAATAAAAATAGTGATAATAACAAATCTCTTAACACCGGCGAACTATCAATAAATATAGGTCTTATTCTATTATTATTAGGTGCATCTGCCTTGGTTGGTTCAAAAATTGTAACAAGCAAAAAGCGTTACAAAAAACAATAGAACAAATTTTTAAATAAAAAAACCGTGGTTTATTTTTAAGCCACGGTTTTGTTTTGCAATTAATTATTCGGCTTCGATGAATTTTTCGGCAAAAATGTCCATCTTTTAAATAAAATTTTTCCAAATTTAGCTATAGACTTTTTCAAAAAATAGGTGTATTATATAATAAGATTGTTATACACAAAAAAATAACGCAAAACACTTATCAAGGAGATTGACATGAGAAATTCTAAAAAGGCATTATCGTTCGTATTAGTTCTTACAATTATTGTAAGTATGTTTTCGGCGGCGTTTGTTGTTACTGTTAACGCCGAAGAAACGATTGAATTGTTTTTGCAAAACACATTGGGGTGGAACACTGTAAAAGCTGTTGCAGAACAAGGTAATGCAAATGCAGAGTTGGTAACAGGCACAACCAATATTTATAAGGTTACAGTGCCGGATGATATTGGTTCTGTAAAATTTACCAACAATGCCGGCAATGAGGAAACAAAATACATAGATGACCCGCAAGACGGTCAGCTTTATATGCCCGACAAAACAGACAAAACTGTTGCCGACGGCGTTACCGTATATAACGGCAAGGTTGAGTATTATAAGGTTAGAAATGTTATTTTTATGATTGGCGACGGTATGGGTGAAGAGCAAATTAAAACAGGCGACATTTATTTAGGCGAGCAAATGGCTATGAAAAATATGCCGTACCATTCTATGGTAACTACTTCTTCGCTTAGCAGCGGACCAACCGACAGTGCGGCGGCAGCAACAGCAATGTCGACAGGGTTTAAAACAACGAACAATGCTATAGGGCAGTTGTCGGACGGCACATATGTAGAAACCTTGAACGAATTTGCATATCAAAGAGGTATGATGAACGGTGTTATTGTAACGCAAAAAGTTCAGCATGCCACACCTGCCGGCTTTACTGCCCATGTACCGACTCGTTATTCTTATAATGAAATTGCCGCACAGCAAATTAAAAACGGCTTGTTTGATATTATTTTAGGCGGCGGTGGAGAACACTTTGTTGGTTTGGATGACTCAATTGCAGCTAATAATTATGAAAAAATCAACGAAGTGGCTGAAATTAATAATGTTCCACCCGACAAAAATGTTTTGGGTATTTTTGCCGACAATTACATAAGTGCCGATGATACCGTTAAATTAAAAGACTTAACAACCGAAGGCTTAAAAAGGCTGACAAACGATAACGGCTTTTTTGTTATGATAGAAGGCAGCGACATTGACTCGAAAGCTCACAGCAACGAAATGTATAATATGTGCAAAGAGCTTGAAGTGTTTAACGATGCTATTGAAGTTGCACAAGATTATGTAGAAGAACACCCCGACACTTTGCTGCTTGTTACCGCAGACCACGAAACAGGCGACTTGCACTTGCCGGAAAACACAACCAGACAAGATTTAATGTCCACAGCCGCAAACGGATACTTTAAAAGCACCAACCATACTGGCGTTAAAGTGCCGCTGTATGCTATGGGTGCAAGAGCATGGGAACTTTGCGAAAACAAGATAATTGATAATACCGACACAAGCAAATATATAAGAAAATTCTTAAACGAAACATACGGCGAAAAAGAACCGTATGACGCTAACGACCACACAAATGATAAAATCTTTTTCGAAAAGCCCGAATCGTGGGAAAATGCCTATGTGCATATTAAAGGCGATATTAACAAAGATGCCTTCCCCGGTGTTAAAATGGCTAAAGTAGAAAGCGAAGATAATATTTATGAGCTTAACCTTTATGATTATGAAAAAAGCGGAGAAGTCAATGCCGAAAACGTTAATTTAAACAGCAGTGCAAGCAGCGGCAAAGTTCAAGCCCCAAAAGGTAACAGTATAATTTTGCGTGGCGATGCTGACAGCGACGGCAGTGTTACAATTGCCGATGTTACTAAAATTCAAAAATCTCTTGCGGCAATGGAGAGTTTAAGCGATAACCAAAAACTTGCAGCCGATGTTAACAGCGAAGGTGGGGTTGAAATTGGCGATGCTACAGAAATTCAGAAATTCTTAGCAAAAATGGGCAACCGTTATAAAATCGAAGAACAAATATCCCAAGACACAACAACCGCACCAATTGTTACCACCACATCACCAATAATTACAACGACAGCTCCTATTATTACCACAACTGCTCCTATTGTTACAACAACAGCACCTATTGTTACAACAACAACTCCTATTATTACAACGACCGTACCTATAATTACTACTACCGCACCAATAATTACAACGACTAAACCTGTTATTACAACGACAGCACCCATTATTACCACGACCGAGCCAATAATAACAACAGTACCGCCACAGCCAAGCACGATTACTCTTTATTTTACGGATGCACTACACTGGGGTGCTGCGTACGCATATTGTTGGACGGCAAACGATGAACATCCCCTCGGCAGCTTCCCGGGAACTGCAATGACCTTTGTTGAGAAAAACCCGTTTGGAGAAAATGTTTATTCTGTACAAGTGCCTTCCGATATCGCAGGTATTATTTTTAGCGGCGGCACAGGCAAACCCCAAACTGTTAATATTACAGACGGGCTTTTTAACAACGCAGGCTTCTATGCAATAGATGAAACAGACCCCTCAGATACCAATAAACATAAATTTGGCACCTATACAATGGCGGAACCCGAGCCGGACAAAGAATTAGTGTTGGTGTTCAGCGACGGCACAGATGCCCAAAAAACAATCGAAATTAAATTTGAAGGCTACAAAAAGCTGTACAGAATTGAAAGCGGAGAAAACACCGCAAGTGCCGAAGGCAGCTGGATTAAATATGTGCCTAACGCAGGTGTGTTCTATTTTCAAAAACCCGACTCGTGGAACGAAGCATATGTGTTCTTGTTTGCCGGTGTGTACGGAATAATGGACTTCCCCGGCAACAAAATGGAACATGTAGAAGGTAATATTTACCAATACATGCTTTCGGAAGATAATATTCCAAACGGGATACCTGCATTTAGTATGGTGTTCTCTTCCGGTGATGGTCTGTATAAAACAGTCGATGTTAAATTTGAAGGATACAATAAAATTTATTATATATTAATCGACACTACCACCGAAAAAGCATACGGCAATTGGTCGAACTATGGCGACGACAACCCGCCTGTGTACCCCGATGACAAAACTATATATTTGGATACTAACAACTTATCCGCTTGGGCAAGGCAGGGGGTAACATCGGGCTTGTTTGTGTGGAACCGCACCGGCAGCACATGGATTGAACCGACATATATTGAAAACAGCAACCCTCCGATATACAGCTATGAAGTGCCGGGTGAATATGTAGGGCAAGGTGGTTTGTTTGCACGCATTAACCCCGAACTTAGCTTAAGCGACTTTACCTATGCCAACTGGACAAAAAAATACGTTTACAACCAAACTATAGATACACTCATCCCCACCGACGACGACGTTAGCACCTTCTCGTTCACCAGCATCACCGACGGAGAAACATGGCCTGATAGACTCGAAGGTCACTGGAGAGAGTACCGTGAGCCTAAAGAACCCAACCCGACTGCCCCCCCCGCCGACACTTCAATAACTGTTTATTTTGAAAACAAATATAACTGGGCACCAGCAGCAATCTACTATTGGTACGGCAACACAACAGGCTCGATTGAGATGGCAGCAACGGGCAAAAATGGAAGTAACGGAGCAATCTGGTCGGCAGTAATTCCGAGTGAGCTTTTAGAGAACATCGAAGGTATTCTGTTCCGCAACAACTATGACCAAAGCAAATGGGGCGACTATTTCCAATCAGAGAACATTCCAGTTGCAGACCTGTATGACAAAATAGCATTCTATTTTGATAACGAAACACTGCAATCATTAAATTCATACAAGCACCCCTAATATTAGGCTCATATCAGTACAAACAATTAAGTCATACCAATCAAAAGCCCCGAAGTTTTTACACTTCGGGGTTGTTATTTATAATTTTAAAAATTTGTACAAAACCACCCAGTCTGCTTTTTTCTCCTTCCGTCAAGGCTACGCCTTGCCCTTCAAGAAGCAAGAGGTCAGAGGCAAGAAGCAAGAAGCGACTTGCGTCGCTCGCTTTCTCCCCCTATCGGCTTTGCCGATTTTCCCCCTCCCAGAGGGCATTGGTAAATAGTTATTGCATTTTCTAAAAATGTATGGTATAATAAAAGAAAACCATGAGAGGAGAAAATGCAATGGAATGTAAACATTGTGGCAGCACAAAAACGAGGAAGA
>JAISII010000024.1 GCA_031262125.1 Oscillospiraceae bacterium
GCCGTTTTTGGCACAAATTTTTGTACGACATCGGCGTTGTGCCGTCGCCCGAACCGTATGCAAAACGCACAAGCCACGGTATGATTTTGGGCGAAAACGGCGAGAAAATGAGCAAGTCCCGTGGGAATGTTGTAAACCCCGACGACATTATAAACGAATTTGGTGCCGACACTTTGCGTTTGTATGAAATGTTTATTGGCGATTTTGAAAAATCTGCCCCATGGAGCACAAACAGCATTAGGGGTTGCCGTAGGTTTATTGAGCGTTTTTGGAATATGCAATCGTTCCTCACCGACGAAAAAGGCATACGCCCGCAAACCGAAAAAAGCTTTAACAAAACAATCAAAAAAGTAACGCAGGATATTGAAAATATTAAGTTTAACACTGCAATCGCCGCTTTAATGGCACTGCTTAACGAGATTTATTCGATTGGTTCTATAACAAAAGGCGAGTATGCGATTTTTGCAATTTTGCTTAACCCGTTTTCTCCCCACGTTACCGAAGAAGTTTGGCAAAAGTGCAGCTTGGGCGAGGGTATGGTAACAGAGCAAAAATGGCCTGCATATGATGAAACAAAATGCACCGAGGACACAATTGAGATTGTTGTGCAGATAAACGGGAAAATCCGTGCGAAGCTTAGTGTTGCTGCCGATGCAGAGCAGAACGACGTTAAAGCCCTTGTTTTTGCCGACGAAAATGTAAAAAAAGCAACCGATGGGCTTAATGTTGTTAAAGAAATTTATGTTAAAAACAAGCTTTATAACATTGTTGTAAAATAAGCTTGCAAAGTGCTTTTTAATAAATTCTAAGCGGATGTGCCGATATGCTAAAGCTACCCCAAAATGCAAAAAAAATTATTGAAACACTGAACACCGCAGGCTATGAATGCTATGCGGTGGGCGGTTGCGTGCGGGATATGCTTTGCGGCGAGCAGCCCCACGACTGGGATTTTACCACAAATGCCCGCCCGGAGGAAACGCTGAAGGTTTTTGCCGACTATAAAACCTACAGCATAGGGCGGCAGCACGGCACAATTGGGGTGCAGCTGAACAAAACTATATACGAGATTACTACCTACAGAATAGATGGCGAATACGACGACAACCGCCACCCCACGCAGGTTGAGTTCACCACCGATTTGCAAACCGATTTGGCACGACGGGACTTTACCGTTAACGCTATGGCGTGCGACGGCAAAGCGGTGATGGATTTTTTTGACGGCAAGACTGACCTTGAATATAAGGTTATTCGTGCCGTGGGCGACCCAAAACTGCGTTTTGAAGAGGATGCTCTGCGGATATTGCGGGCGTTGCGTTTTGCAAGCACCAAAGGCTTTACCATAGAGCCGACGACCGAACGGGCAATTTTTGCCTGTGCGGGGCTGCTGAACAACCTTGCTGTGGAGCGTGTGGCAGACGAGCTGATTAAAATTTTGTGCGGCAACAATGCCGAGCAAGTTTTGCGGCGTTATAAAAGCATTTTTGCCGTAATAATCCCCGAGCTGGCGGCGATGTTTGACTATGACCAGCACACACCCCACCACAACCGCAACCTTTGGAGCCACACGGTTGCCGCACTGAAGAATATTGAAAATTCGCCCCTGCTGCGTGTTGTTATGCTGCTGCACGATATTGGCAAACCCATAGTTTGCACAACGGATTCTGACGGCATTTGCCACTTCTACGGGCACCAAAAAGTCAGTGCACAAATGGCACAGGTTATTTTAACACGGCTAAAATTTCCTAATAAATTCGTTGCCAACGCCGTAACACTAATCGAGCTGCACGACATTCGCTTTAACGGCAACGCAAGGTCGATTAAAAAGGTGCTGCAAACTATCAGCCCCGAGCAGTTTAGAGAGCTGCTGCAAGTGCAAAAAGCAGATATGCTGGCACAGTCGGAGTGTTTTAGAGCAGAAAAGCTGAACGCCCTGAAAGCAACTAAAGATGAGTTTTTGCGTATTGAAAGCGAAAACCAATGTGTTCGGCTTAAAGATTTGGCGATTAACGGCGGCGATTTGTTGGCTATGGGCATAACCGACGGGCGTACAATCGGCAAGATTTTAGATACGATTTTAGACGAGGTTGTTGCCGATACTCTGCAAAACGAAAAGGGCGTTTTAACAAAACGAGCTGCAGAGATAAAGAACGGTTTTGAGTTAAACGATTAACAGAAAAAAGTATAAAAACCATAAAAAAAGAGTACCGAAAGTGAAAATCGGTACTTTTTTTAATTTAACACTAATTCCGATTATAGCTTTTTAGAGAATTCTTGCGAATTGCCGTAAGTTCTTTTTAAAATTAGTATTAATATAAGACGAAAACCAAACAATAAGCCGGATTCTGTAATGCAGTCATCTATCTTGGTTTGCCGTCGCCGGCAAACTCGGTGCTACCTCCTAAGCCACGCCGAGCAGACGCATAATGGCTTCCACGGTATTGCTCCAAATAGGGTTTACAGACCAAGCATGTTACCATACCCGGTGGTGAGCTCTTACCTCGCCTTTCCATCCTTACCCGAAGGCGGTATATTTCTGTTGCACTGGCCCTAGGGTCGCCCCCGGCGGCGGTTAGCCGCTATTTTTGCTCTGTGGAGTCCGGACTTTCCTCCCGCAGCATATCTTTTCATCAACTGCCGGCGACTGCCCCGTTTACTTTTCGTTGCTTCTATTTTATATTATTTTTGAGGAAAATGCAAGGTTTTTTTGGGGGTTTCTTTTATTTCTCGTTGTTCTCCAGTTCGGCAGCCTTTTTGCGGTCGGCTGCTGCAAGTTCGGGTTTTCCTAATTTTTCATAGGCTATTGCACGGTTGCGGTAAAAATCTGCGACTTTTGAGTCTAACTCAATAGCTTTATCGAAGTCCTCAATTGCTTTTTCAATTTCGTCTAAATCTTGATATGTTAAACCACGATTGTTGTGAGCTTCAGCGTGGTTTGGGTTTAACTCGATAGCCTTGTTAGCATCTTTCAGTGCATCGTGAGGCTTACCTAAATTCCTATATATTATACTGCGACTATGATAGGCGTTCATTGAATATGGTTCTATTTCTAAAGCTTTAGTGAAATCCTTTAGTGCTTCGTTATACTTTCTTAATATACGATATGCTTCACCCCGGTTAATATAGTAATAATCAAATAAGGGATCCAATTCAATGGCTTTGCTATAATCCTCAAGTGCTTTTTCATATTCATCAATTTTACCATATGCAACACCACGGTTGCTGTAAGCTACTGCACAATTTGGGTTTAACTCAATGGCTTTGCTATAATCAGTAAGTGCTTTTTCATGTTCACCCATACTAACATATGTAACACCACGGCTATTATAAGCACTTGCATCTTCTGTGTTTTCTTCAATTTTTTTAGTGTAT
This sequence comes from Oscillospiraceae bacterium, assembly GCA_031262125.1. GTDB lineage: Bacteria > Bacillota > Clostridia > Oscillospirales > Acutalibacteraceae > JAISII01. The sequence continues at coordinate 3,370 of JAISII010000024.1, forward strand.
TCAGCAACTTGTTCTTGCCAATAATTATCAATATCTGTTTTGGCTACTAATTGTGCTTCGGTTGCGTTTTCATCATTTGCTGCTTTATCTATTTCTTCTTTTATCTTCTTTTCTTGTTCTTTAAAAGCATCAACACGGGCTTTGATTTCTTTTTCTAAATACTCTGTTGCATTTTTATAGCCAAACTCGGTTCCAATTGCAAACATAAGATGGTCGAAGGCGTTATCATAATCGACCTTTACAAAAAAGCCGCCGCCCTCTTTTTGGTTCTTGTGAACTCTGCTCACAAGATTTTTTATTTTTTCTTCGGGTTCGCCGTCGCATTGCCTATAGCACCAATAAATGCCATCCAAATCATCGGTATGTTTAACTAAATAGTCCATAAGTGTATGGTCGCCGCCGTTGTAACCAATAACAATGTGGATATATGTTTTAAAAATCTCCTGCAAAGACGATTTCCATTTCTCCATTAAATCTTGAGTATCAGGTGCATCTGTATCACTAACAGGTGCACACATTATACTCCTATGTATTTTTGCAACAATGGGACGTTTTTGGGCAAAGTTCATAAAGCCGACGAGCGATTCGTGAGAAACTACCAAAGGCTTTTTGTCGGTGTAATAAAACAGAGCATCCTCAGTTAAGCTATCAAAATTAGTTGTAAGCACCAAATTGCTGTTTAAGTTTTCGTCAACCAAAAACCTCGCCAAAGGGAAGTAACCATAGCTGGGTTTTGCATCTTTCATTGCTTCATCTAAAGCAGAGGTGCCGTTGCCGTAATTATCAATAAATCGCACCTTGTAAATATTCTCATAGTTTGCACTGGCAAGGTTATTGTTTTTTACAGAAATATCTTTTAGCTTTATTTCAAAGTGCTTTAAAACCTGATCAAGTTCATCTTTTGGAATATTAGCGTCTATTTCTTTTCGCCATTTTTTTGCCAGCTCAATGCCAGTGGGAATCCCCGAAGCTTTTGAAGCACCCGAACCTAACACAAAGCAAAACCGTTTGCCGTTTTTGGCTGAATCTTTTATTGCCCTTGCAAGTGATTTTGGCGATTTTGTGATTATTTTATTTTCCATATTTGCACCTTGCTTTTAAAAAACTAATATTTTGATTGACAAATTGCAACAAATTTTGTAAAATAATCTTGCGACGGATGTCGTGAGCGTACCTTTAGCCGGTAGACGGTTGCCCCAACTTTCATAACCCCGAATTTTTCGGGATGAAGGGGGGTGTTGCGTGTGGTTGTATGGCAGGACTTATTTATGTTTTGCAACGTCATCACAAGCGTTATTTTAATTGCTATACATATTAGCAATAAAAAATAACCGTCTGCTTCCAAACTGAACGGTTATTTTTCAAATAATCAATTGGGAGCAACCGTCTACTGGTATGCTCTTCTTTTATTATATACTATTCCTTTTGTTTGTCAATAGTTTAAAAGCAAAATATGCAAAAAATTCGCAAAACCATCAATTTTACAAATCTTTTTTAAAACAAATAACGCGTGCGGATTCCCGGAAGCCAAACTTAATTTCGTCCTTTAACCTTAACCCCAATCAACCGCACAATATCCGGCAAAGCATCGTCAGTTTCTACAGAATAATGCACCCAACCGCCAAACTCCCCGCAGGGGTAGCGGCTTTGCCAAAGCGACTGCGTTGCGGGCAGTAACTCGCCCAAAATGGCTTCGACTTTCGGTGCACCTTTGTCGTTAATTGAAATTGTGCAGCAAAACCCGCCTTGCTCAAAAAACACATATAGCAGCAACGCCTTTTTGTGGGAGTAGCGAAAGCCCCAGCCGTATTCGTTGCCGAAAGGGAATTTGAGCACACGGGTCAGGTCGTACCGCTCTTGCAGCAGTTCCTCAAAACGGGCAAGGCGAAGACAGGAGTCCTCGCCGATAAAATTGCGAATGTCAGCTTGGGTAGGAGGGTTTTCTTTTTGGGTTAAACGGGTTTTGTTTGGCATAAAAATACCTCGGGGTAATATTGTTTTAAAAGTAAAAACTAAGCTAATTGCTTTCTAAAAGCCAATCCACAACATTTATTTGCCGAATGCCGTCATAGTTGGCGGTTTTGGGGATATCGTCCATAGTGAGGAGGATTTTAGGGTGGTTGTCTCGGATTTCTCGCAGAGGGGCAAGCTCCCTTTGCAGGGTTGATTCTTCCAGCACACTGGCGGCAACCTGATAATAGGTCAGACCTTCGGCATGTTCGGAGACAAAGTCCACTTCTTTTTGAGCCACTTTACCGATGGTAACCTTTTCGCCACGGCGTAAAAGCTCCAAGCAAACAATATTTTCTAAAACATGTCCAATGTCCGGCGTTGAGCTTGCCAATAGGAAGTTCCGCAAGCCGCTGTCTACAGCATAATATTTACCGTTAGTTTTAAGGTGCTGCCGTCCTTGCACATCATAGCGGTCGATTTTATAAAACAAGTAGCTGTCGCACAAGGCGTTAACATATTTGCTAATGGTGTTGACCGAAATGCTCCGCCCTGCCGAGTTGATAGTGTCGGCAATTTTTTTAACCGAAACAGGGCTGCCCACATTGCTAAACAAGAATTTGCCCACAGCCTCTAATATGCCTACATCGGCATCACCAAGCCGTTTGGCAACATCTTTTATAAGTATTGTATTGTAAATTCCGTCCAAATAAGAGCGTATTAGCGGTTCTTTATGCCCGAGCAAGGTGGTTGCCGGGAAGCCGCCGAAACTCAAATATTCTCTAAATGCGAAAGTAATGTTGTTCGGGTTTATATCTTGCACCTGTAAAAATTCTTTAAACGAAAACGGCAGCATTTCAATTTCAACATATCGCCCGGACAGCAGGGTTGCAAGCTTGCCGGAGAGCATATAGGCGTTTGAGCCGGTAATATAAATATCTACATTATCTTTTATATACAGGCTGTCCACGGCTTTTTCGTATCCCTCACAGCGTTGCACTTCGTCCAGAAAAATGT
>JAISII010000168.1 GCA_031262125.1 Oscillospiraceae bacterium
GTTCCGCATATTTTATTCGTCATTTGTCAGTTCGCTTTCCAGTTTTTCATACAGCTCGGTTGGTATTTGCATTGCAAACACACGCTCAAGCCGTCGTGCCTTGCGGGCTTTTTGCAAACATTCAATGTTGCTGCAAACATACGCCCCACGCCCGGATTTTTTGCCTGTCAAATCCAAGTTCACAGTGCCTTTTTGTGTAACCGCACCGTTTTCGTCCATTATATCCGGCTCTTTAACAACTCGTACAAGCTCTTTTTTCTCTTTCATTTCGTTGCAGCCCATACATTTTCGCATTGGTATTTTTCTTTGTTTCATATTTTTGCCTCTTATTATTTAAACCACCCCGTCCCAACACTCATTTTTTCGTGTTGGTCCACCCCTCCCCGGAGGGGAATATTTGTGATTTGACAGTGGTTAGGCTTGTTTTATTTTTCGGACTTTAACTTTCTTCTCCGTAAAAACCGCTTTCGGGGCGGATGTCAATCTTCCAGCCGGTAAGGCGTGCAGCAAGGCGTACATTTTGCCCTTTGTTGCCAATAGCCAGCGAAAGCTGAGAATCGGGTACGGTTGCCTTGCACTGATGGTTTTCTTCGTCTAAAATTTCTACCCCAACAACATTGGCGGGAGAAAGTGCAGCAGCAATATATTTTGCAGGGTCTTCGTCATATTTTACAATATCGATTTTTTCGCCGCCCAGCTCTTCGACAACGGCGTTAACACGGGCACGCCTAACGCCAATGCACGAGCCTACTGCGTCAACCTGGTCGTCTTTGCTCCATACGGCAACCTTAGAGCGTTCGCCTGCTTCTCTGGAAACATTTTTGATTTCTACAATTCCCTCAAAAACTTCGGGTACTTCGCCCTCAAAAAGCTTTTTAACAAAATTGGGGTGAGTACGAGAAACAGTAGCACGGGGACCCCGCTCGCTCTCTTTTATGCCAACCACATAAACTTTAATATGGTCGCCCTCTTTAACATTTTCGGTTCCCGCCATTTCGCTGCGGGGGAGCATAACCTCGGCTTTGCCCACACGAATGGTTGCATTGCCTGCAACATGGTCAATCCGCTCAACAATTGCGGTAACCAAATCTTCGGTTTTGCTTTCAAACTCTTGCAGCATTTGACCTTTTTCGCCGTCCCTAATGCCTTGCCTGATTACGTTACGAGAGGTTTGCACGGCAATACGTCCAAACTGTTTTGGGTCGAGCGGAATATCCAGCTCTTTGCCAACTGCGGCACGCTTTTTTATTTTTTTTGCGTCCTCAAGGGTTATTTCAAAATTGGGGTTTTCAACCTCTTCAACAATTTGCTTAACAAGCTTAACGTCAAAGGCGTTTTTCTCCCTGTCCATTGTGATTTTAACATTGTCGTTGCCGCCATAAGTGTTTTTGCAGGCAATAACGATTGCTTTGGATATTTGCTCTATAAGGTAATCCACCGGGATGCCTTTTTCTTTTTCCAGCAGCTCCAAAGCTGTAAAAAGCTCCTTGTTAGTCATTTTTTAAATCAACCTTTCTTTTTTAAATGATATATATTATTTGGTATTATTAAAATAGTTTAATTATAAAATAAGGTTTCTTGTATATTCCCCGCCTCCGGCGGGGAATATACGGCAGTTTTTAGTAAATCAACTTTTAAAAAGCAGTCGTGTGTTTTGGCTAAAAATCATCCAGCTTAATAAAAACTATGTCTTTTTTTGCAAGCTCAATTTGGTTTTGCCCGCTGTGGTCGGTTATGGTAACAATGCTGCCGTCAAAGCCGCTAAGCACTCCGCCAAACTCTTTGCCCACAACGTCAAAAGGTCGCACCAGTTTAACCAAAACATCTGCACCAATATACGCCGCAAAGTGTTCATCTCTTGTAAGCTTTCGCTCTAACCCAGGCGAGCACACCTCTAAAATGTAACCCTGTTCAATCGGGTTAAGGTCATCCAGTGGCTTATCAATCGCACGGGAGACATTCTCGCAGTCCTCGATTGTAACGCCGTTTTCGCTGTCGATAAATATCCGCAAAAACCAGTCGGGGCCTTCTTTTTCAAACTTAACATCCCAAATTTTCAAATTAGAGCGGGCGGCGGTTTCCTCGGCAAGCTGCCAAACTTTTGCAACAGTGTTAGATGTATTCTTTGCCAAAGCACGCCCTCCCGTTAATTTTTTTAATAATTTTCGAGTTAAATTCGGTTAAAATCTTTTTTGCAATTACAGCACCTTAAAAAAGGCTCGCACTGCAAAAAGCAAGGAGCAGGTTGCCCTACTCCTACATTTCAACTATTCGATTAACATATATTAGTATACTCTTTTTTTTAAGTTTGTCAAGTTTTTTTACCTTTTTGTGCAAATTCAAAAAAGTTTAGGGCTGGTTGCACAAGTTTTTTTGCAAACTAAAAAGCTAAAACACTAAAAATTTGCAAACCTATTGTGGGTGTTCGGCGTTAAAATGCCGCATAGATTCCACCGCCGCATCCGAGGGTTCCCAAGCTCCTGTTTTTTCGTCCTGCTTATAATGTTCTGCACCAATAAGGTAGCTGGAGTCGGGCGGAGTGAAAGGCTGATTTTGCAAGTTTTGCGGAGGCTGAAAATTTTGTTGAGGGGTTTGCTGCGGTTTTTGTGTTTGCTCCGGCTGAAAAACAGGCGGGTTGTTAATGTCGCCCACGCCGCTGTAAACGCTGTTGCTGTAACCGCTTGTGTTGTCGTTGTCTTCATAATCGTGCACGTTAAAAGTGTCTTTACCGTTTGGGAAGCTTCTCATTTTTGTTTGCCTCTTTCTTTTAAAAATAGGTTTTACAAAAATATTGTTGCCCAAAAAGGTGGAGAAATGCAAAAAAATAACCGCCAAACTCCACTAAGGCGGTTATTTATTATGTGATAATTCGCAATAAGGAGCAACCGTCTATCGGTATGCTCTTTTATTAATATTATATACTTTTTTCTGCGTTTGTCAAGTGGCAGGGAGGAGTTTCGGGGGTTTATCCTTTGTGTGCAAATATTCCCCTCCGGGGAGGGGTGGATTCGCTTTAGCGAAGACGGGGTGGTTTGAACAAAAAATTCAAAAATATTTCTTTAATAACACTGGAAATATGAAAAATTATGTGTTACAATATTAAGTATAATATGATTTTAAATAATAGTTGCCCAAACGGAGGAAAAAATGAAAAAAACAGCTTTAAATTATTTGCCCTATGCGGTTATTCTTTTTGCACTGTTTATGGTTATGCCGATGTTCTTTATATCGGACGACAAATATGCGTCTTTTTTGTATATTCTTATTTTCCCCGGTGCAACAATACTTTGTGCTTTTCACTATTCGTGGCATCGTGGGCTGGACTTTTTGTTTGCACTGATTTCGCCCGTGCTGTTTTTGCCAAGCATGTTTATGTATAATGGCAACGACATTTTAATAGGACTGCTTAACACGGCTGTTTATTTGGTGTGCGGCATTGTTGGCTCTTTTTTGGGAGATATTGTATACAGCGACGAGAAAAAGAAGCAAGAAAAAGAAAAAACAATGGAGGGTACGGTTGCCCTTACTATGGAGCGAGATGCTTCTGCAACCGACACAATTAACAACACAACACAAGGGTTTTCGGACGCCGACTTTGAAAATATTAAAGATGACGTAGAAACCTATGATGCGGATTAATATTTTGATATAGTTATAAACCTAATAAAAAGCAAAACGGCAGGAAGTAAATCCTGCCGAAACTTTGCGATTTTGTTTTTTTAAAAAAACTTAACTTTTGTTTTGCATAAAACCAAGTGGTTTTAAGTTTAGCCGATAAAATAAACGTCGATTTCTTTTTCAACGCCGTCGGCAACATAATAAGCTTTGCTCGAATCGGGTTTGATGTAAACTTTAAGGTCTTTGGGTTCTTTGCCGTTTGCGATTTTTACGTTTTTAACAATTTCTTCAATTGCAACGGTAGCACCGCCGAACTGAACATAAACTTCTGCCTTAACAGCAGCAGGTGCTTTTGCAGCAGCCTTAGGAGCAGCAGGTTTTTTAGCAGCCGGTTTTTTGGCGGCAGGTTTTTTAGCAGCAGTAGCTTTAGCTTTTGCAGCTTTGGGGGCAGCAGCTTTTGGAGCAGCAGCGGCTTTAACTTCTTTTACTTCGGGAGCTTTTGCAGGAGCAGCTTTTGGTGCTGCGGGAGCTTTAACTTCCGGTGTAGCTTCGGTTTTTGCGGGTGCTTTTTTAGTAACTGGCATAATGTTTATCCCTCTTTCTTTTTTTAACGTGAATTTTTTAACGAATTAATTAACAGACTTCACTGTTCTAAGGTAATTATATTACTCAAGAAAATGCTTGTCAAACAAATTTCAAAATTTCGGCTTTTGGTATAATTTTCTCCCGTTTTGCACGTTGTTTTTTATTACAGATTACAACGGTTTTGAGCATTTAAAACAAAAGCACACATTTTTTTGATATTACGGGCGGCGAATATTGCACACAAAAACTTTGTTACAGAGGCTAAAAAGGAGCAAAAACAATGATTGATAGCTTTATTATAGTATTTAAGCAGGTTTTTATTCTTTTTTTTCTTATTTTAATTGGTTTTATTTGCGGCAAAGTCGGTTTTTTTAAAGAATCC
>JAISII010000181.1 GCA_031262125.1 Oscillospiraceae bacterium
AAAAAGAAAATTTAAAAAAAGTTTTCTCCCGCACCGGCTTTACCGACGGGTACTTTACCGGAAGGCTGACAAAAGAAATGTTCGGCAGGCGGGAGCATGAGGATGTTACAGCCGCAAACAGCGAAGTTTTGGGGCAAATCCGCAAAACGGCATCAAGCCCATGCAAACACTTTGCTGTGGATATGCACCTTTGTGCAAAAATAGGGCAGCCTGCAAAGCTAACCGCAAAATGCGGCGGGCTTGAGGTAACACAAATAAGCGAAAAAATTTGCGAAAGTGCCGCCAACACAGCATTAACGCACGAAAAGGCACAGCAACAGCTTGCCAAAACAGGGGGAACACAATACAAATTGGGCACGCTTACGGCACAAATTGAGCACGGGCTTGCTCTGCCGCTTGCCGAGCTGAACCAAATGCGTCGCAGTGTGCTTGAGGAGTTGGACGAAAAACGCTGCAAAAATTATAATTATAAAATTAACCCGATTGATTTTAATTTTTTGCAAAAACCATATAAAAAAGAGCAAAACGCACAACCGCTGAATATTGCATATTTAAAAGACGAAAATATTGCAATAACCCACAGCCAATATGATATTGTTTTTTTGCCGCTGTTTGCCGACAAAAACCGCTTTTTGCACCTGCAAAAACAGGGCATAGCAGTGGGGGCAGAGCTGCCGAGGGTAATGTTTGGCATTGAGCCCGCAATTTTAAACAGAGCAAAAGAGCTTGCAGAGCTTGGTGTTAACGATTTTTGCCTGCACAATTTGGGTGCGGTGGAGCTGCTGGCAGATTTGCCGGTGAACAAGCATGGCGGTTTTGGGCTGAACATTTGCAACACGGCAGCATTGCTGTGGGCAGAAAAGGCAGGGCTTTGCAGTGTTACACTGTCGCCCGAGCTGCGGCTGGAGCAAATTGAAAATTTAGGCGGCAATATTGCCCGCAACGCACTGTTTTTTGGGCTTGTGCCGCTAACCATAAGCCGAATTTGCCCATATAAAAATGCAGGGCGAGATTGCAAAACTTGCAAAAGCGAGAAATTTTTGCAAGACCGCAAAGGAGAAAAAAGAACGGTTTTTTGCCAAAAAAATTATGTTGAAATTCTAAATAACAGGGTGCTGTCAGCCCCCGAAAAGGTGAGCAAAAGCACCGCAATTGACGGGCTCGTTTATAGTTTTTATGTTGAAAACTATGTGGAAACTGTGGATAACCCCTATGAAATTACTCAAAAACCCGATGTTGAAAACAATTTTACACGGGGCTTGTACACAAGAGGGGTCGAATAGTTAAAAAAATGTCATATTTTCTTTAAAAAAAATAAAAATTTTGCCTTTTTTATATCTTAGAAATATTTATTAGAATTATAAAAAAACTTTGTTGCCAAATAAGAATTTTTTAAAAGAAAGTTTTTTAAAAAATGCAAGAATTTTTTTATTTTTGCAAGATTTTTTATTAATTTTATTTCGGGCGAAAATTCGAGCAAAAAAAGTTGCACTTTTGCCGATTGTGTGTTAGAATATTTTGATGCGATTGCAATTTTAGATTAGTATATTAGATAAATAAGCGAAACCATAGCAAAAACAAAATCTTTGAAAGGCATATGGTCATAACGATATGCAACATTGGAAGAAGAACGCCGCAATATTTTTAACCAGCCAAACAATTTCTATGTTTGGTTCGGATATTGTTTATTGGGCAATTTATTGGTATATTACAGGCGTAACAGGCGGCAGCGGCATTTGGGCAACGCTGTTTATTATTGCGGGTTTTGTGCCCACGCTGTTTTTAACTCCGTTTGCCGGGGTTTGGGCAGACCGCTACAACAAAAAGTACCTTATAAATATATCCGACGGGTTTATTGCCGGGGTAACTTTGGTTATGGCATTGCTGTTTATGCTTGTTTTTAAAGAGCACTATTGGTTGCTTTTGGTGGCACTTGCTTTGCGTACCATTGCAAGCTCGGTGCAAATGCCGGCGGTTAGTGCTATGCTGCCCGATATTATCGACCGAGAGCATTTAACCCGTGTTAACGGCATTTACGGCACTTTGCAGGCAATTATTAAAATTGCAGGCCCCGCAACTGCCGGGGCATTGCTGACCATACCTTATGTAACCGTAGAAATGATGTTTTTTGTAGACATTGTAACAGCTCTTGTTGCAATTTTAATTTTAGCATTTTTTCTTAAAATTCCAAAACATGTTAAAGAGGCTCAAATACAACGCCACGCCAACTCAAAGGGTTATTTTGAAGAAATTAAAAGTGGCTTTGCCTATGTTAAACGCACTCGTTTTTTAAAGCACTTTTTTATTTATTTCCCAATTGTTTGCATAATGGCGGCACCTGTTGCGTTCCTTACGGCGGCACAGGCAACACGTAATTTCGGGCTTAACGAAAACTCTTGGGAGCTTTCGGCAATTCAGGTTTGTTTTTGCATTGGCATGATTATAGGCGGCTTGAGTATTTCGGCTTGGGGCGGGTTTAAAAACCGTGTTCACACCGTGGTGCTGGCTGGGTTGCTAATTGGCGTAATGTCGCTGTTGCTTGGCGTGCCGTTTTTTACAAAGAACAATATTTACTATTACCTAATCCCCATAGTTTTTGCGGGCAGTGCGTTGCCGTTGTTTAATACTCCGGCAAACGTAATTTTGCAAGAGCGAGTAGACCCGGCATATTTGGGGCGGATGTTCAGCATTATGACGATAATGTCAAGCTCTATGATGCCGATGGGTATGCTTTTGTTCGGGCCGCTTGCCGACCTTTTCCCAATCGAGTGGTTAATGATAGCATCGGGCATAATAATTTTGTGCATCACTTTTATAATCTCACGTGATAAACCTGTGCTGGAGGCCGGAACACGCAAGCTTAACGAAGAGCTGGAAACAGCGTATAAATAAGAATTTCTCCTTCCGTCGTGGCTACGCCACGCCACCTCCCTCTAAGAGGGAGGCTTTGAGGTGCATTTATAAAGAGAGCTGAAAAGTCCCCCTCTGGGAGGGGGAAAGACGGCGAAGCCGTCAGGGGGAGAATGCAGGAAGGAACAACATAAATTGCAAAAAACCGTAAAAATCAAAAAAGCAAAGCAATCAAACACTCACAAACCTGTTTATAATATGAAAAACCTGCTGGTGAGCTTGTTTTTGTACGTTTTTTTTATTGCGTTCCCGCTGTTTATGTCTAATTGGTTTTTTGACATTAGGCACGACAAATATATTTTAACCTTGGTTTGCATTGGCTCGCTGGGGCTTATATTGCTTTTTTACCATTTGGCACAAACCGTAAGCAATTGCACTAAACCGCTGCCAAAAACAAAAACCGATGCACAAGGGTTTTTGCAAACAAGGCAGCAAAATTTTGCAAAGCTTTTTTTAGGCATAGGCACTGTTGTTTGCACTGCGGCAGGTGTAATCACCTTTGTTGCCGGAGTGTACAGTGTTAGCAATATTACTCGCTTTCCTAATGATTCGCTGGGCGATATTGTCGTAAAATTAGCCGACGAGCTGCCTGCGGTTTTGGTTGCATTTTGCATATTTTTCGGGCTTGCACTGGTGGGTGCGGTTTTTTATTTTTACCTTTATTTTTCGATTAAACAGCGGCAAGGCAAAACAGTCAGAACTGTTTTAACAAACAAATTTTCAACCACCGACGTTGGAGTGATTGCGTTTTTTGCCGTTAGTTTAATCTCGACGCTTTTGTCGCAGAACTTTATTTTTTCTTTTGACGGCACAGCCGGACGCAACAACGGGCTTATACTTATATTTGCTTATTTGGTTATTTATTTTATAATTTCTCGCAACTTTTATTTTTCGCATGGACCGTTTTTGGCGTTTGCGGGAGTATCGGTGATTGTGTGCTTGCTTGCGTTGCTAAACTATTTTTATATCGACCCATTGGGGACATATGCAAACCTAAGCGAAGAGGATGTTGACAGATTTATAACCACTATTGGCAATAAAAACCTGTTTTCGGCTTTTATTTGTGTTGCAATGCCCTTGTGTGCGGTGATGTACCTTATGGCAAAGCAGATTGCGGCACGGTTGGTTTATTTGTTTGCCGTTGGTTGGTGTATGATTGGGCTGATAGTTGCCGACAGCTACAGCGGCTATATTGCTTTGGTTGTTCTTTTGGTGTGTTGCCTTGTCTATGCCCTAAAAAACCCTGTGCGGTTGCAGCGGTTTTTGGTGCTATGCTCTGTTATTTTGCTAAGCGGCAAGCTTTTATATGTGCTTACGCTTATTTTTAAACAAGAAAAAGAAGTTGAGTCTTTTTCAAAAGTTTTTTTCTCGGGCAATATTTCTACTGCGTTTTTAGTTATTGGCGTAGCGGGGGCAGTTGCCTTGGCAGTGATGTTTAAAAAGCAGCCAAATTTGCATGAGGCGGAGTTCCCGAAAATTGTTGCAAAAGTGTTCTGTGGCTTGGTTGCCGCAGGGGTTTTGGTTATTGCAGCGTTGTTTGTTAACTATACTTTTATAGACACCACTACCCCCATAGGCAGCAATATGGAATTTTTGCGTTTTAACGACGATTGGGGTACGCACCGTGGATACTATTGGCGGCGGAGTTTTGACATTTTTTTAAGCCAAGATGCTAAAGGTATGTTTTTCGGGATAGGACCCGATAACTTAAAAACCTATTTTAACGCACTGTTCGGCTCCGAGTCGATGCGAATGTACGGCGAAATTACCGGCACTGCCCACAACGAATTTTTAGATTATTTGATTAATATAGGCATTTTTGGCTTGGCTGCATACCTTACGGTTATAATTTTTTCGGTTGTGCGGGTGTTTAGGTGCCGCAAATCTGCAACTGTTGCACTTGCATTTGCGGCGGTTATTGTGTGTTATTGCTCGCAAGGGGTGGTAAATATAATAAATCCCATTGTTACGCCGCTGCTTTTTGTGTTTATTGCACTTGCCGAGAATATGCTCAGAAAAGCAGAAAATAAACTTTGCAATTAAACAAAGAAATAAAAGCAAGAGCCTATGCAAAAATTTGGATGAGGTATAAATTTTTGCTTTGCACTTGCTTAAGTTTGAATAAAATTCAAACTTATAATTTATTTTCGCTGTGCAAACTGCCGTAGGCAGCCGCACGATGCGTAATTTTTAAGGAGGAACAAAAATGCAACACAAAATTTGGGGAGGAACACTCCCGGCAGTAACAATTACTCTTGAACAGGGCGAATCAATCTACACACAGTCCGGCGGAATGAGCTGGATGACCGACGGGATTCAGATGCAAACAAATATGCAGGGCGGCTTTGCAAAAGGCTTGGGGCGTATGTTCAGCGGAGAATCTCTGTTTATGGCAACCTATACCGCAATGGTGCCAAACGCCGAAATCACACTTTCCTCCAGCATGCCGGGGCAGATAGTTCCCTTCCAAATTGCTCCTGGGGCAGAGTATGTGGCACAAAAAGGTTCGTTTTTGTGTGCACAGCCGGGCGTAACCTTAAGTGCTCATATGGCACGCTCTTTTGGCAGCGGATTTTTTGGCGGCGAAGGGTTTGTTATGCAGCACTACAGCGGGCAGGGGCTTGCCTTTTTAGAAATTGACGGTAGCTTAATGGAATATAACCTTGCTCCAGGGCAGATTTTAAAGGTAGATACCGGCAGCGTTGCCTGTTTTGATGCATCGGTTGGCTATAGCGTAGAGAGAGTTAAGGGCTTTAAAAACATACTTTTCGGCGGCGAAGGTTTGTTTTTAACCACGCTGCAAGGTCCCGGGCGTGTTTGGCTGCAAACAATGACGGTATCGGATTTGGCAGGCAGAATTTCTCCGTTTATTGCTACACATTCAAACTAATATTATTAATAAAAAAACAGCTCCCGTTTTTAAAATTCGGGGGCTGTTTTTAACGCTGAAATTAATGTTAAAGCCGTGCTGCAATGCTAAAAAGCCGAAACATTTAATTGCAGGCTTACCTGAACATATACTGTGCGGTGTCTACAATATTGCCGATTGAACGCATTGCTTTTTTTGTTTTTTTACGCATTTTCGGGTTTTTTTGAATAAGCTGTTTGCCTACCATACCTACGGTAGCACCTGCCACCAGCCCGATTGTAACGCCTTTTGCAACACTTGCAAAATTATTCCTTATCATTTTAAAAGTCCTTTCAAAAAAATTTTTAATTAATAAAACTTGCAATAATATTTTGTGCGGTTTATAATTAAATTATTAGCAAAAATTACGACAAAATATAGCCAATTTTATTGCAAAAATTTTAAAGCGAAAGGTAATCAAGCGGTTCAAGTGCCGCTTTTAAGGTAAGGGTATGCAAGGTATAAACACCGAAAATAAAATCTTAAATATCGTTATGGTAGAGCCGGAAATCCCCCAAAACACGGGCAATGTGGCACGTACCTGTGCCGCAACCGGGGCAAGGCTGCATTTGGTTGAGCCGATGGGCTTTAGGGTAGACGACAAAAAGCTAAAACGTGCGGGGCTTGATTATTGGCATTTGCTGGACATTACATATTATGAAAGCTTGGACGATTTTTTTGCAAAAACTGCCGGCGGCAAATATTACTATTTTTCTACAAAAGCGAAGCACACCTACACCGAGGTTGAGTACAAAAGCGGCGACTTTTTGCTTTTTGGGAAGGAAACCGCAGGCCTGCCCGAAGCTTTGCTTAAACAAAACCCAAACACAACCGTGCGGATTCCTATGATTTCGGACGCCCGCAGTTTAAATTTGTCAAACTCGGTGGCAATTGGGGCGTATGAAGTTTTGCGGCAATGGGGCTTCCCAAAGCTTAAAAATTTTGGGGAATTAACACTTTGAAACTATTGTAGATAAACAATCACAAATTTGTTGACAAAACAAGACAAAATTTGTACAAACCACCCCGTCTTCGCTAAAGCGAAGCCACCCCTCCCCGGAGGGGAATTTTCCCGCATCGCCGAGACTTTGGGCTGGTACCGGTGTTTGTCTATGTAAAATATAACTGTGTGGTTTGCTATTAGTCTATTGTTTGTGCAAATATTCCCCTCCGAGGAGGGGTGGCGTGGCGTAGCCACGACGGGGTGGTTTGCCAACCCCACTTCGTTAAAAATTTAACGTGATATTTACTAAAAAAATTAATATTTTTATATAAAAATTTAAATAAATTGTTGAAATTATTTTTAGTTTGTGTTACTATATCAAGTAATGGAGGGCTATGCCCAAAATTCGGCTGACGCAATGGCGCGTGCAAACTGCCGATAATTAAAATTACGGAGGAAAAAATGAATCTTTATTCTAAGACCAATGACGTTCTTAACACAGTCAACCGTGGGGACCCGTGCGAATCCGGGCTTTGCACACTTTGCCGTGCAGATTGCAAAGGCAAGTGCGAAACTTGGATGGCATCTATGAAGGGCCGCAAGCTGCTTTATCCACGGGATTTCGGCACGGT
>JAISII010000007.1 GCA_031262125.1 Oscillospiraceae bacterium
GAATTTGTACTGTTTGTAGAATGGGTATGCTTGCACTGTGGAAACTTAATTAAATTTTACACAAACCACCCCGTCTTCGCTAAAGCGAATCCACCCCTCCCCAGAGGGGAATATTTGCATAACAACGAGGCTTTTGAGTATGCCAAAAAAGCCTCCCTGCTTCAAGGAGCAAGATGCAAGATACAAGAAGCAAGATTTAGCGGCGTAGCCGCTGCTTGCAAAATGTTTCATTTTGCAAAGAGGAGCAACCAACCGTAAAGCGTAGCTTTTTGCACAAAGTGCAAAAACAAGCTCAAAAGGGCGTGTTGCGACGAGGAGGTGGCAAGGCTTTAGCCTTGACGGAAGGAGAAAAAAAGAAATTTCTACCCTCTACAACGGATTATCTTTCAGCTTCTTCCCCGCACGGGGGTACTTTTTATCGGTGCTTTTTACTTTTTTAATAACCACCAAAGCCCTGCCGTTGCCGCCGGGGATTGTGTATTTAAGCAGCTTTGGCGTTGCCCCGCCCAAAATTTTAACGGCGTTTGCGGCAGCAGCTACCTCTTCTTGGCAGTCGGCACCTTTATAGGCGACAAAGTACCCACCCACCTTAACCAGCGGCAGGCAATATTCGCACAGCACAGCCAAATTGCCAACCGCACGTGATACTGCAAAGTTAAATTTCTCACGCATTTGAGGGTTACGTCCGGCATCCTCGGCTCGGCTGTGCACGGTTGCTGCGGTCAAGCCTAATTTTTGCAAAAGTTCGTTTAAAAAAACTAACCGCTTGTTCAGGCTATCCAACAAAGTCAGCTGCAAATCGGGGCGGACAATTTTCAGCGGTACGCCGGGGAACCCTGCACCCGTGCCGACGTCAATAATCTTGCTGCCTTGCGGCACTTCAATTTCGCCCAGTTTATGCAATATCTCTAACATCAGGTAGCTGTCGTAAAAATGCTTAATTGCCGCCTCGTCCGGCGCAGTTATGGCGGTAAGGTTAATTTTCTCGTTCCACTCAATCAGCTCGTTGTAATAAACTTCAAAAAGTCGGTTTTGCTGTGATGTCAGCTCTGTGCAATATTGCTCTAAGCTCTGTTTTATATCCATTTGTATTTTTGGGCTGAAATTTCCAGCCTTGTTCCTCTTTAAAAATTTATTTACGGCTGCTCAACCAAATCAGCAAAACACTTACATCTGCCGGCGTAACCCCCGAAACTCGGGACGCTTGCCCTATGTTTTGCGGCTTAATTTTGTTCAGCTTCTCCTGTGCCTCTAACCGCAGCCCTTTAATTTGGCTATAGTCGGTGGTTTGCGGCAGCTGTTTTTGCTCGAGCTTTTTGGCACGTGCAACAGCTTCTTGCTGCTTTTTAATGTAACCCTCGTACTTAATTTCAATTTCTGCTTGTTCAAAAATTCGCTTTGGTAAGCTTGGTCGAGTAATGTCCACAGCAGTCAGGTCGTCATAGCTCAGCTGGGGTCTTCGCAGCAAATCAGCCAAACGCACAGGCTGCTCCACCGGCGATGTTTCACGTGAAACAATTATTTTATTCAACTCTTCAGTTGGCTGCAAAACTGTTTTTTCGGCACGTTTTATCTCGTTTGCCTTTTGTTCAGCACTTTTTTTAAACTTTTCATACCGTTCCGGCGTAATCAAACCAAGCTCGAACCCCAGTGGTGTAAGGCGTTCGTCGGCATTGTCTTGCCTTAAAATCAGGCGGTACTCACTGCGAGATGTCATCATACGGTACGGGTCGCTGCACCCCTTTGTAACCAAATCATCAATAAGAGTGCCGATATACGAATTTGCCCTCTCAAAAACAATCTGTTCTTTGCCCTGTGCCTGCCGTGCCGCATTTATTCCGGCAACCAAACCCTGTGCGGCGGCTTCTTCGTAACCGCTGCTGCCGTTAAACTGCCCTGCACCATAAAGTCCTTGCAGCGTTTTAAACTCAAGCGTTGCAAACATTGCAGTTGGGTCAACACAATCATACTCAATTGCATATGCCGGGCGGGTAATATGTGCATTCTCCAGCCCTTTTATCGAGCGGTAAAACTCTATCTGCACTTCCTCCGGCAAGCTGGACGACATACCTTGCAAATACATTTCTTCGGTGTTCATTCCGCACGGCTCAATAAAAAGCTGGTGGCGGGGCTTATCCGCAAAGCGTACAATTTTGTCCTCAATACTTGGGCAATAGCGTGGACCCACACCCTCAATTTTGCCGCTGTACATTGCCGAACGGTGTATGTTTTTTAAAATGATTTCTTTAGTAATATCGTTAGTATAGCTTATGTAGCAATCCGCCTTATTGTCGCCTAAATCCTCGGTTTCGTAGGAGAACGGCTCGGGTGGCGTATCGCCGGGCTGCGGTTCAAGCACGTCCAAATTTATCGAACGTCGCAAAACCCGTGCAGGCGTGCCTGTTTTAAACCGCCTTAGCGGCAACCCGAGCTTTTTTAACGCTACACCCAAAAACCGTGCAGGAAAAATTCCGTCAGGCCCGCTTTCGTAAGAAACTTCCCCTATAAATATCCTACCGCCCAAAAAAGTACCCGTCGCAATAACCACGGTTTTGCTCTCATAAATCATGCCGTTTCGGGTTTGCAGCAGCCAAACGCCGTCTTTTTGCTCAATATCGGTAATTTCGGCTTGCCGCAACTCTAAATTTTCTTGCTTTTCGAGCTTGCGCTTCATAATATCGGCATACTCCCGCCGGTCTATTTGTGCCCGCAAAGAATGCACAGCAGGGCCTTTGCCACGGTTTAGCATACGGCTTTGAATAAAGCATTGGTCGGTGGTTTTGCCCATTTCGCCGCCCAAAGCATCAATCTCTCTCACCAAATGCCCTTTTGCAGTGCCGCCGATTGACGGGTTGCACGGGCAGTTGCCTACGGCATCCATATTTATTGTAAACACAGCGGTTTTTGCTCCCAACCGTGCTGCCGCAAGACCAGCTTCTATGCCCGCATGCCCTGCACCTATTACTGCCACATCATAAATTTTACTTGTTTTAGTTCCCATTTTCGCTCTCTTTTTTAAAAATGTTTCACGTGAAACATTGTGGTTTTTACTATATAGTTTTCTTAAACCTGTTCTTTTTATAATCCAATTCAGAATTTTCTTTGCAAAGCTATTTGCCAACACAAAAGCTGTGGAACACGGCATCAACAATTTCTTCGCTCGCTCTCTCGCCGCTCAGCTCCATAAGCGAGTCAACCGCAGACTCCACATTAACGGTTACAGCATCAAAGGTGTAGCCGTTTTTAAGCGTTTGTGCTGCTTGCTCAAGCTCGGTGCAGGCGTTTTGCACCGCACAAAACTGCCGCTCGTTTGCAATTATACCCGCACCCGGGTCGATGTTGCCAATATTGCAAATTTTTATAATCTCATCTTTCAGTTGCCCTAACCCTTTGCCCGTTTTTGCCGAAATTTTAACAACCGGTTTGTTATAGCTTTGCAGCCGCTTTTCGTCAAGCTTTTGCGGCAAATCGCTTTTGTTGAGTATAAAAATTGCGTTTTCATCCGCCGCTTGCTGCAAAACCGTATCATCCTCGGCGGTTAATTCTAAAGAAGAATCAAACACACACAGGCAAAGCTGTGCCGTTTTAACCTCGTTTTTTGCACGCTTCACACCAATTTGTTCAATTTTATCCTCGGTTTGCCTAATCCCCGCCGTATCGGCAAGGTGCAGCACAATACCGCCGATGTTCACTTCTTCGGTTACAACATCTCGGGTTGTGCCTGCAATATCAGTAACTATCGACTTATCAAACCCTGCCAGTGCATTCATCAGACTCGATTTCCCCGAATTGGGCTTGCCGATTATTACAGTTTGCACCCCGTTTTTTAGCAGCTTGCCCGCCTGTGCGGTTTGCAAAATTGCCTGTAGCAAGGTTTTATTTTCTTCAACCGAATTAAGCAACGCATCAAACTCTACCTGTGCAATGTCCTCCTCGGGGAAGTCTGCCCATGCACACAAATGTGCAGCAATTGCAACCAAATTTTCTTTAATTTTTTCGCACTTTTTGCTTATTGCACCGCCCTTAACAGCCAAAGCAGCCTTTGCGGCAAGATTAGTTTTTGCGTTGATTATATCTATAACCCCTTCGGCTTTTAAAAGGTCGATTTTCCCGTTTAAAAACGCTGTTTTTGTAAATTCGCCGGGGTTTGCAAGCCTTGCCCCGGCGTCAATTGCCGCACGCAGCACTTGGTTTGCAACAACCACTCCCCCGTGGCACGAGATTTCTACTACGTCTTCACCCGTGTAGCTGTGCGGGGCCTTAAACACCAACGCTACCGCTTCATCAATTTTTTGCCCGCACGCAGGGTCAACTATTTTGCCCACGGCTCCAGTGTTTGGCGGTAATTCGTGCAGTTTTTTACTGCCCGCAAAAATGCTGTCTGCTATTTGCAGGGCATCGCCGCCGCTTATTCTTATAACCGCTATGCCGCCTGTGCCAAAGGGTGTGCTTATTGCCGCAATTGCCATTGGTTTCCCTCGTTTTTATATAATGTTAAAAGGCCTGCCAACGGCAAGCCTTTGTATGCTAATCAATTTTTTGTTTAGGCTTTAGCCTTTTTTATAAAGCAAATTATAAAAAGTAAATATTACTTATCAATTCTGCCGTAGGTTCTGCCCTCAACGCTTTCGTTAAGCGGCTTGCGTTGTTCAGATTTCTCTCCGCTTTCGGAATATGAAGAAGAACGGTTGGAATCGTAGCTGCGGCCGTTGCGGTTGCCATAGCCACCCGAAGAACGGTTGTTGTCATAGGGGCGTCTGCCTCCACGGTCGCCGTAAGACGAACGGTTGCCATAACCCCCGCCGTAGCTGCGGTTGCCTTTATATTCGGGGTCAGGGCCAATTACAACGTGGCGGTTAATTCCCTCGCCCTCGCTCCACGAAATTGCACCCTTAATTTCTTGCACTGCGGTGTGAATAATACGACGCTCGTATGGGTTCATAGCCTCTAACTTGTTGCGGCGACCTGTTCTCGCCGTTTTTATTGCAAGGCTGCGACCCAAAGTTTCAAGCGTTTTTTCACGCTTTTCTCTAAACTCGCCGACATTTAAAACAACCCTAACATATGCACCGTCGCTGTGGTTAGACGAAAGGCTGGTAAGGTATTGCACCGCATCCAAAGTTTCGCCTCGCTTGCCAATTAATGTGCCTACGTCTTCACCGCTGATGTCGAAAACAGTTCTTTCTGCCTCGTCGGTGCGTTTGACTGTAAGCTCGCCCAAGCCCATAAGCTTTAAAATGTTTTTCAAATAGCTTTCGGCAATGTCGCTCGGCTCGTCTTGAATCCAAGCTCTTACTTTTGCTTTGCTGCCGCCGAAAAGACCCATAACCTTTTTTTCGGGTCTTTGCAAAACTTCAAATTCAACGTCAACAGTGTCTTTGCCCAGCAAGTCGCACGCATTTTGCAGGGCTTCTTCTTCGGTTTCCCCTACTCCAATTGCTTCCTTAATCATAATTTTCCCGCCTTTTTTAATCTTCTCGTTTTTTTAGAATTTTTTATTGTAAAGAAGCTTTTTTACTTCTAATTACCTAAAATTAAAACAACTTATTTGCCCTTTTTCTTTTTGTTTTGGCTTTTGCCGTCGCTTTTTGCGGCAGGCTCAAACACGGTGTTAACGGGGTTATATTCATACTTTACTGCCGTTTCCTCAAGTTTTAGCATTTCTATATGAGAACCTTCTGCCCTTGCCGTTATTAGTGCGGGCGAATACAGCTTGCCGATAATAATCGTTTGCACCAAGCCCAACACGGCGTTCATAATCCAATAAAAACCAACCGCCGCCGGCACCGAATAAGCAATGTACGCCGAAAATACAGGCATACCAAACAGCATAACCTTCATGCAGCCCTGTTGCGGCATTTGTGTTTTGTTGACCTTTTGGGTTATAAATTGCGAACCCAAATAGGCAATAAGGCAGATAATCGGCACTAAAATAAGCGGCGAACCAAAGCCTTTTGCACTTGGTGTGCCTAATAAGTCCAACCCAAACAGGTTAAACGCTTTGCTAAAGTTGCTTATAGAGCTGATTTCATCGGCTGTAAAAGTTTCTTTAATAAAATCCGAGCCCTCTATTTGCGGGAATATTTTAATTAAATCTATTTCTTGATAAGTAGCATTTGCATTGCTTTCGGATATATAGCCGGGAATTGTCTGCACCTGTGCAATTGCACTTTTAACCTTGGTTGAGTCAAGGTGCAGCGTGTTTGTTAAAGGAGCCGAAACGCTCCAAAAAACTCCCAAAAGCAAAACCATCGGGATAATCATATTAAGGCAGCCGCCTGTTGGGCTAACGCCCTCTTTGGCATAAACCTTTTGAATTTCCTCATTTTGTTTGCGTTGGTCGGTCTTATATTTTTCTTTAATTTCGGCAATTTTGCCCGAGATGCGGGCGTTGCCTGCCATTGTTTTTTGCTGTTTTATAGAGGTCGGCAGCAAAATCAGCTTTACTATAATAGTAAAAACAACAATTGCACCTGCAAAGCTGGGCAAAATACTGTATATAGCCCATAAAATCCAGCCGAAAAGTCCGCCCAATAACCCGAATATATCCATTTTTTTATAACACTATTTTTTTATATTCTTTAAAATTATAGTGCCCTTTCTTACTGTGTTTTTTCAAATCTCGCCGCTTTTTCTTGGCAAAAATAACTGCTGTAAAACTTTGTGCATAATTTAACTTAAAATTTGCAGCTAACAATAAACTAAACCCTCTTTGTTTTTTTCTCCGGCACAGGGTCAAAGCCCCCTTTAGAGAACGGGTTGCACCGCAAAATACGCCAAACCGCCAACGCCGAGCCTTTTACCGCACCATGCACCTTAACAGCCTCCAGCCCATATTGTGAGCAAGTGGGCAGATATTTGCACATTGGTGCTTTTTTAAGCCCCGAAATTTTATTAATGTAAAACTCAATTGCTTTTATTATTAGTTTTTTCATCTTTAATTTTATAGCTTTGCCAAATCAGGTTTTTAAAAATATCCTGCGTTTTCATCTTCGGCGTGCGTCCCCTTGCCACAAAAACAAAGTCATATCCTTTCGGCATTCTATGCTCTGCCTGCAAATAGGCTTGGCGAATAATTCTTCTTGCACGGTTACGCAAAACTGCGTTGCCAACCTTTTTGCCTGCCGTAATGCCATAGCGGTTAAAGCTTTTGCGGTTTTTAATATAGTATGTTACCACGCCGGGGCAAACAATGCTTTTGCCTTTTTTATAAAGGAACAAAAACCTGTTGTTTTCTTTTATTGTGTACCTGATTTTAGCTCACCGTTTTTGTTAAAGTTATATTCGCCGTGCCTCTCTGCCAAAGACAGCCGCACGATGATGCGTAAAAAATAAAAAGCCACTATCAAGAAAATAGCAGCCTTTTTTACTCGTTTTTAGCAGAAATCTGCATAATTTAAGCTATTATAAGCCGCACAAAATTAATAGGAAAGCCTTTTGCGTCCCTTTGCTCTTCTTCTTGCTAAAACTTTTCTTCCGTTACGGTCTGCCATTCTCTTCCTAAACCCGTGCTCTTTTTTACGGTGGAGCTTTTTTGGCTGGTATGTTCTGAACATCTTTTTCTTCCTCTCTTAAATAGCCTTTATTGCTTTATGGTTGGTCTAAACAAAAAACCACTCCGTTTTTAAAAAGCATAATAAAAACTTTGCAAATACTAAGTTATTATACAATATTAAAACGAAATAGTCAACAAAAAATATTCGGTTTTTTATTTGTTTTTTTGTTTTTGCGGGCAATATCAAAATATAGTGGGTGGGGGAGG
>JAISII010000190.1 GCA_031262125.1 Oscillospiraceae bacterium
GATTTCCCCGCATTTGTGTATCCGACAAGGGCAACGGTTATTGTGCCCTCTTTTTTGCGGCGTGTACGCAATCGGTTGCGGTGCTGTTCCACTTGCAAAAGCTGTGCCTTAATTTGCTCAATTTTTCGCCTTATGTGCCTGCGGTCGGTCTCTAACTTTGTTTCGCCCGGTCCTCTTGTGCCAATGCCGCCCCCAAGGCGAGACATTTCAATCCCTTTGCCGGTTAGCCGTGGCAAAAGGTATTTTAACTGTGCAAGCTCAACCTGCAGCTTGCCCTCACGTGAGTTTGCACGTAGGGCAAAAATATCGAGTATAAGCATAGTGCGGTCTATTGTTCGCACATCGGTCTTTTCTTCAATATTCCTAATTTGTGTGGGCGACAGCTCACAGTCAAAAATCAGCAGCTCAATTTCTTCATTTTTTGCAAATTCTGCAATTTCCTCCAGCTTGCCGCTGCCAACATAGGTTGCACTCTCGGGGCGGTCGAGGTTCTGCGTAATTGCCGATACAGGCTCTGCCCCTGCACTTTTTGCAAGCTCAAACAGCTCGCTAAGCGAGCTTTCGGCGTCGTATTCTCCCGTTGCAACTGCAATAAGCAGGGCGAGCGGGGTTTTTGGTGCGTTTTCAAAATTTTGTTCCATATATAGTAACCTTCCGTTATGGTATTTGTATCTGAAAATATAATTACTATAAAAGTATACTACAAAAAAGCGGCAAATACAAGCACACAACAGCATTTGCAAGTTTTTTTGAATAAAGATTAATTTGCCGCAAAGAATATATTGGTAATTTGTTTTATTTTTTATGTTAAGAAAGCAAAAACGGGGGTAAATATGATTTTCAGAAGTGATTTGGCTGTAGAAACAATGGAATATTCCGGCGACGACCCAAAAGGTGTAGAATATACAAAAGAGCAAGCAGGAGAAATCACTATTGAAAGGGTTACGGTAAAATCTGATAAAGCGGCACGCAACCTAAAAAAGCAAAAAGGCACCTATGTTACGGTAGAACTGCCGCCGCTTACCGATAATTTTAAAAATACCGACACCCGTGTGCAAAACATAGGTGCCGAAATCGGCAAGCTGCTGCCCGAGCTTGGGCTGGTGCTGGTGGTAGGCTTGGGCAACGCACAAATTACCCCCGACTCCTTAGGACCCCGCACAATTAAAAAAGTACTTGCCACACGGCACATTAACGGTGAGCTTGCAAAAAGTGCAGGGTTGGACAAACTGCGTCCCGTAGCTGTGCTTGCAACAGGCGTAACCGGGCAAACGGGCATAGAAACAGGCGAATATGTAGAAAGCCTTACAAAAAAAGTACGCCCCAGTGCAATAATAGCAATAGATGCCTTGGCTTCCCGCAAACTGGAACGGTTGGGCACTACACTGCAAATTTCCGACACGGGCATTGCACCCGGCGGCGGCGTGGGCAACCACCGCACAAAAATAACGGCAGAAACAATGGGTGTGCCCGTTATAGCGATTGGTGTACCCACAGTAGTAGATGCCGCAACACTCGCCTTTGATTTGCTTAATATAAGCGAAGAAACCCGCAGCGAAGTTATTGCAAACAGCGTAACCCCTGACGGACGGCAAATGGTAGTAACGCCAAAAGAGGTTGACTTGCTGGTCGACCGTGCCGCACGCCTTATTGCAATGGCAGTTAATTTTGCACTGCATAAAGAAATCGACCCCGAAGACATAGCAGTTATGATGGGTTAAGTAACTTTTTATGGTAAAAAATAAAATTCGACAAATAGCATTATAATTCGCAATAGTAATTATAATAAGGAATTATTGTGATAATATATAGATAATTGTTATTTTGCTATTAGTATAATATTAATTTATGGGAGTTTGGCAATATGTCGCTTCAAGATTTAAACTTTTTTACAATTTTTAAAATTATAGTTCGTCATTTGCCACTAATAATACTTTTGGCAGCCATTGGCGGCGGTTTCGGCTATTATCAGGGAGTGTATAACACCAGACCTACATACACTTCTACAGGTATTGTTATGATTCAAAACTATAACGACACAGCTGAAAATTATGCTAACAGTCGTTCGGAAGTTCTCTACACAACGCCATCCGGTATGTCGTCCAGTGTTACCAACAACCTTAATATGTCGGCTCGCTTGGCAGAGGAATGTTTAATTCTTTTTCAGGTTGACCCCGAGTTTAGCAAGCTTACATTTGGTGCAGCGGTTGGTTATGCAATAATTGATGAATCACGCTTTATCCGTCTTTCGGTAACAACGAATAACAGCGAAAAAACTAAAGAGATTTGCAACAACTTGCTTACCTATTCCCGAAAATTGTTTACTGATTCGTTCCCCGAGGGGGATTTAAAAATAATTCAACCTGCTTCCACCCCCGGTTATTCCGGCGGCTCAAATACACGCTCAAAAATGCAAACTTATGCCTTAATAGCTGCTGCAATCGGCATTATTCTGTCGTTCTTGCACGAGTTTATAGATTCTACAATCAAACCCGACGAAGACCTTTCGGCAAAATATAATGTTCCCGTTTTGGCAGAAATTTTAAACCTTGATGCAACGGGCAAAAAGCGAAAATAAAACAAAGCAAATAGTTGCTTTTAATAATCAACACAAAAAATTAAATGCTTTTTAAGGGAATTGTTTCTTATGAAATTTGATTTTAGCGACTTAAATATTTTCAGACGTATT
Source organism: Oscillospiraceae bacterium (assembly GCA_031262125.1). Lineage (GTDB taxonomy): Bacteria > Bacillota > Clostridia > Oscillospirales > Acutalibacteraceae > JAISII01. The sequence goes on from JAISII010000190.1 coordinate 2,690, forward strand.
TTTAAAGTTGGCGAAAAACAGGCAGTTAACAGCAAGTTTGCAATTGTAGAGGGCTACAAAAATGCCCGTGCAAGCCTAATGTTTACACTTGCTTCTTGCAAAAACAAAAATTTTGCTATAACAAGTTGGGGCAAAGGCGAAGGTAAAAGCACGGCTGCTGCAAACTTGGCGTTGTCTTTTTCTAAAACCGAAAAGCGTGTTTTGCTTATAGATGCCGACCTGCGTCGCCCAAGCGTGCATTTGCTGCTAAAGCTGAATAATAGTGTTGGGTTTTCAAATTTGCTCAGCGGCGAAGAAGAGTTTGAGAACATTGTTCATCGCAATGTTTACCCTTATTTAGATATTTTGCCTTCCGGTGCAATACCGCCAAACCCTTCCGAGCTTCTCTGCTCACCGCTTTTTACCGATTTTATTGAAAAAATCCATAATGAGTATGACTATATAATAATCGATACTCCACCGGTAGGCGTTGTGTCGGACGCTCTTTTGCTTAAAGATTATATAGGCGGTTATGTATTAATAGTAAAAGAACGCAGCACAACCCACGGAGATATAAAAAAAGCAATAAAAGCTTTTGCTCAGGTTAATGCAAAGTTGCTCGGTCTTTTAAAAGTCGGCTGCCAAAAGAAGTTCCGCAAATACGGCAAAAAATCTTCCGAATATTATTCAAGTTATTATTAATAATTTTAAAACTGCACCTTAAAACGGGTGCAGTTTTTTAGTGGGGTTTTTATTATATGAAGCATCTTGCCTTGCAAGAAATGAAGCAATTTGCTTACGCAAATAATGAAGCGTTTTTCTACGCAAAACGTGAAGTTAAGTTTGCCCTTACGTGCTGCAGCACACTTCATTGCCGAAGGCTACTTCATAGCGAAAGCTACTTCATTTGCCCGACAGGGCAAACTTAATAGCGGACGGCTTTCGCCGTCCGCATGGTTGCGGGGGAAGGACTTGAACCAACGACCTTCGGGTTATGAGCCCGACGAGCTACCAACTGCTCCACCCCGCGATATATGGTATTAAGCAAGTTATCAAAATTTAACAGACGCAAACCCGCATTAGGTTGTGTAGACCATAAAATTTTAAGATAACCGCAAAACACTTTTGTTAGTTTAACATAATATAAACGCTTTGTCAACTTATGTGCACAATATTCACCTGTAATCGGGTTTACAACTTTATCAGACTAAAAGGTGCAAAAAACTTGTTTTTAAAAGAGATATATGATATAATCTTAATATAAAATGTATTATTCTGATATAAAAGCAGGAGGTTTGTAATATGAAGTGCCCTTTTTGTGCGTTTGAAGAAAGCAAGGTTATCGATTCTCGTTCAGCCGACGACGGCGAGCGTATTCGCCGCAGGCGTGAGTGCCTGAATTGCCAAAAAAGGTTTACAACCCACGAGAATATTGAAACCGTGCCGATTATTGTTGTTAAGCGAGATAAATCACGTGAGGCGTTTGACCGCAACAAGCTTTTTAAAGGCATATTGCGTGCATGCGAAAAACGTCCTGTTTCTATCGAGCAGACCGAAGGGATTGTAGATAAAATCGAAGCCGCACTGCAAAAATCTCTGGATAGGGAAGTTACATCTTTGCAAATTGGTGAGCTTGCCATGACCGAAATTAAAAAGGTAGACGAAGTCGCCTATGTTCGCTTTGCATCGGTTTATCGTCAGTTTAAAGATATTAACACGTTTTTAGAAGAGCTTAATAAGCTGCTTAAAGAGAAATGAGCGTAAAAGCACGAAAAACATAGAAACTCGCATATACATAAATATTCACGAGTATAAACGAATAAATATTCACAGCAGATTAAAGCAAATTATACAAATTGTTTTAATCTGCTTTTTTATGTAAAATCTTCTTCCTCCAAAACGGCATATGCACAAGCCCGATAATTGTACCAATGCCGTAAGAAATATGCAGCAGAGGGAATAGAAACGGCAAAAGAACAAAGTGAGGGCGTACCTTATTAACCGTAAAACAACCCACCGTGTTTACAATATCGAACATCCCGTACAAAGCACAAAGTGCAATTAGCGGCAGAGCAAACCCAAAGCAAGCGAGCCCGGCACAAACAAGCATTGCACCCACAAACAGCAGCGGCACATAGTGATAATACGACAAACACTGCGGGCAAACGCCGGTTGTCAAGCCTATCCAGTACCCGTTGCTGTATTTTTGCTTTATCATATGCTTTAGGCTGTTGCGGGTTAGCTGATAAGAGATTATATCGGGGCAACTGCACATTTTATAGCCGTTTTGACGGATTCGGTAGTGCATTTCGTTGTCCTCGGTTCTGCCCAAGTCCTCATTAAAAATGCCTGCCTTTTCAAAAACTTCTCGCCTGTAGGCTGCGTGGAACAAACTGTCTAAATATTCTTTTTTTTCGGGCGGACGGCGGTAAGAGGCTATCGAACTCCCAAAAAGTGAGTCCTCGGCGGCTAAAAGTGTAAGTTTCCACGAGCTGTGGTCCTCGGTTATGTTCGGGCGACCGCCGCCAACTACGTTTTCGCCGCTTTCTATGTTAAAAACACAGCGGCTAACATAGCTCCGAGGTATTTTTGCATGGGCATCAATACGGATGATAACATCGCCCGTTGCCTCTTTTAAAGCCACATTCCACGATGCCGCCTGCCTGTGCTTGCAGCAAGAGGTAACTTTAATATCTTTAAATCCATAGTTTGTTTTTGCAAATTCTTCCATTATTTCCCGGGTATTATCAGTAGATTCGCCGTCTACCATAATCACTTCAATCAGCTCGTGCGGGTAATCTTGAATCGAAAAATCACGCAAAATGCCGTTTATTACGGTTTCTTCGTTGTATGCAATAATACAAAGCGATACAGTTGTTTTTTTGTTTTCCATATGTTTTAATTTTCCTTTTTCTGCAAAATCCTACCCTATAATCTCCGGCACTTTTTGTGCCGCAGCACGCTTACGCAGATAAGCATAATAAATCTTTAGGCTCAGCAGGCAACAGCAAAGTATATAATAGGGCACTACACATAAAATCGGAATTATAAAAATGCCCAACAAATACAACGGAATAAAAGAAAAAAGATTATAAAGCACAAGCTTTATGTTTGCACCGTTCATAATTTTTGCCGAACGTACAAAGCAAGCGTTAATAAATTCTCCGTTGTTTTCTTCATAAATGGTATAAACTAAAAAGTAACGAAAACTGTACAGCAGCAACCCTGCTAAAAACATAACGCCCCAAATACAATGGAGAATTATTCTAAGATTATACTCCGGCACAACCGTTATAAAACCCCTTAAATACCACAGGGATACGGGGAGTGCAGAGAAAATTACAGCTACAATAATCAGCCTTAACAGCAGCAAAATGTTTATAGTAAAGCCGTCAAAATAGCGTGAGGGAGAGGAAAAATAATAAAAAACGTCATATACGTTTGCAGTGTTGTTTTTGGCAAGCTTAATGCACAGCCTAAAAAAACCGTTAATTACCGGGGAAATTAAAACCCCGATAAACACAACCACCGGCAAAATATAATAGCCCGAAATTACATCTGCTAAAAAAACGCCAAGCAAAGATACAACAGCATCAAAAAGCATAAAACACAAAGCAACGCACAAAAAACCGCCGCATAGCGGGGCAAAATTGTTCTTAAACAGCTTTTTGGCATGGGTTTTGGTCTCGGCAAGGTTGATAGTATTAGTCATATTTAAAGCACAGTGCCTTTCCGGCTTGCAGGGGTTGCAAAAGCGGGTGATAATACGCAAGCCTTTGATATAGGTAATAATATATTGTATGCAAGTTTGAATAAATTCAAACTTGACATTTATATTCGCCGTGCAGACTGCCGCAGGCAGTCGCACGATGCGTAATTTTTATGACACATTGCTTTCAGTTCAGAGGGTTTATGTTTAATTCATAAATTTTTGTGAGCCGGAAAGGCTAATGGTCATAAAAATGTTGCACTAAATTATTATTTACATTTTTTTAAAAATATAGTATGATATTTATAAATAGATATAATATTTTACATTTTAACATATAGCGACAAAAAAATAAAGAGGAAAATTAAAAATGAGCCACTTTTTTGCAATAATTTCACGAATAAAGCTGATAAACCGTTGGGGGCTTATGCAAAACACCCGCCCCGAGAACTTGGCGGAACACAGCTTGCAGGTGGCTATGCTTGCCCATTGTCTTGTGCTGCTCCATAACGCAAATTGTGAGGATGCCGATAAAATAAGTGTAGAAAAAGTGGTTTTAGCCGCACTTTATCATGATGTTTCGGAAATTATTACAGGCGATTTGCCAACCCCGGTAAAATACCACAATACGGTTATAAAATCGGCTTATAAAGAGATTGAAAAAAACGCCGAAGAGCATTTGGTTAATATGCTGCCCGAATTTTTGCAGGCTGACTATGCCGACGCCATTGTGCACACTAACGCCGAAGAAGATGTGCTGCGGTTTGTTAAGGCTGCCGACAAGCTTTCGGCTTTAATAAAATGTATTGAGGAAGAAAAGTTCGGCAACAAAGAGTTTAAAGCCGCCAAAGTTAGCATAGAGAACATACTTAAAGCAATGAATATGCCCGAGGTAGACACCTTTATGGCAGAGTTTTTGCCCTCGTTCGCCCTAACACTGGACGAACAAGAGTAGTTTTTGCAGTGCAATAATACTTTAAAGTATCTTTACGTAAAAATTCACCCAAAATTCACCATAAAATTCCAATGCGGAATTTTAAACCCAACTTATTTGTGTATAATATATCAGTTAAAGAATTGATAAGTTTTATGTCTTAAAAAAATATTATTATTAAAACAAGGCAAATTTTAGTGCCGATAAAGAAAGGGGAGGTTTTGTGAAGGACTACAAAACCTATATGGACAAGCAGAAAAAACGCAGCAGCACAAACAGCACAAACAGCACAAACAGAACTAACAAAAATGATATGATTGATATAGGCTCGAAATCGAGCAGAGATAAAATTTTTAGACGCAAGGTACGCATACGCCGTGGGGTTGTTTTGGCTGCTTCTTTGCTGTTTTTAGTTGCAGGTTCACTTATGCTCTATGGCGAGAGTTTGCTTAATTCGATAGGTAAAGAAGACGGCACAATTCCAAACTCAACTATGCCCACGGGTGTTGCAACTACTCTCGACGGCGAAAACCCGTTTGGCAATACACATTCAAGCTCTAATTTGTTAAGCGACCCCGATGTCTTGAACGTAATGCTTTACGGCAAAGATGCCAGCGGTGGCAACTATGGCAACGGCTTGAGCGATACCGCAATTTTGCTCTCGATAGATGCCAAGCACCAAAAACTAAAGTTAACTTCTTTTTTGCGAGATACTTATGTATCAATCCCCGGTTACGGGCTTTCAAAATTAAACCATGCATTTTCTTACGGCGGGCCGTTGCTTTCAATCAAAACTATCGAGAGTAACTTTGGAATACAAATCGACCGTTATGCAATTGTAAACTTTGAATCTTTCATAAAAATCATAGACATTTTAGGCGGAATTGACATCGAAATGACTGCCGATGAAGCTGATTATATCAATTTTCAGCTCTATTACAATCATCAGGTCGATTCTTCCCTCTCGGCTTACGACCAACGCTACTCTTTAGAACCGACCGACGGTATAAAGCACCTTACGGGCAAACAGGCGATATGGTATGCCCGCAATCGTGGCATTGATGCAAAAGAAGATAAAATGTGGGATACTTATAACGGTTGCTATGCAGGGTATGACGGCGAAGAATGGCTCCGAGCTCAACGCCAACGCAAATTTTTGCAAATATTGGTTGACGATATGAAAACGGCATCGCTGCCGGAGCTTAAAGCAATTATAGAGCAAATCGGTCCATACATTACCACAAACTTTAACTCAAACGAGATTTTATCTTTGCTACCCAATATGCTAACCTTTATGAACTACAGCGTAGAAGAATTGCAAGTACCCACCCCGGGCACTTGGAATTATGGGCACACAGCGGATAGGCAATCAATTACTTCTATATTTGATTGGGAAGGTTGCTGCCTTGATTTAGCAGAGTTTATTTATGAAGATGTGTCGGTTAGCACGGCGGAGTAGTTTTTATTTATAAAAAATTTGCACGCAAACCACCCCGTCTTCGCTAAAGCGAAGCCACCCCTCCCCGGAGGGGAATATTAGCACATCAAATAGACTAAAAGCAAACCACCAGTTAAGTTTAAATAAACAAACCTTTTAACCAACCCGAAGCCTCGGCAATGCAGAGAAATTACCCTCCGTTACAAGAAACAAGATACAAGAGGCAAGAAGTCTCGGCAAAGCAGAAAAATTCCCCTCCGTGGAGGGGTGGCTGCTCCCATAGTAAAAAATAAATTTCATTTTTTATTAAAAATCTAAAAAAATAAAAAATTTTTAGATTAAGCAGAGCAGACGGGGTGGTTTCTGCGGAAAAAGGAGTTTTAATTTATGAATATTTGGCACGATATTGAACCTAACCGCATTTGCCCGAACGATTTTATGGTAGTAATCGAAATACCAAAAGGCGGCAAAAGCAAATACGAGCTTGACAAAACAACAGGCTTTTTGCGGCTCGACCGCATTTTGCACACGTCAACTCATTATCCTGCAAACTATGGGTTTATACCCCGCACCTATGCACAGGATTTTGACCCGATGGACGTGCTTGTGGTTTCCAGCGAGGTTATTGCCCCGCTAACCCTTGTGCGTTGCTACCCCATAGGCGTAATTACAATGATAGACAGCGGTATGAACGACGAAAAAATCATCGCCATTCCGTTCTCGGACCCTGCCTATAACACCTACACCGACGTTAAACAGCTGCCCAAGCACAGGTTTGACGAGATGATGCACTTCTTTTCGGTTTATAAAAATCTGGAGGAGAAGGACATTGAGGTAGGCGAGGTCAAAAACGCAAAAATCGCCCAAAAAATTGTAAAAGATTCTATAGACTCTTACCGAGAGAATTTCTGCTGATTTTGTTTTTTAAAAATTTTGAGTTGTAAATAATCGATAAAAATACAGCACAACCAAATCGCAAAAGATAAAAAGGATAAAGAGCCCTTATGAAAATTGTACCCAACAAGCAAACAAAACGCCTTCGCATTGGTCTTATAATAATCTATTTGGTGCAGGTTTTTTTGTGTACCTCGGCGTATTTTTACATACCCGCAACCTCAACCACGCCCGAAGTTAGCTTTACAATTTTAAGCTACTATATGTACATCGATGTTACCGCTCAGCCCGCACTTGGCTATTTGGCTTTTGCACTAATTCCTGTTTTTGTTATACCGATTGTATTATTTTTTATGATAGCTATCGACCAAACAAGGGGCATAGGCTTTGCAGGTGGGCTTATAGGGTCGGTTATTGCCGCACTTTATTTGCTTTTTGGTTTTGGCATCGCCATGATGGACTATGGTTCAATTATTGCTTTGCTGCTTTATGTGCTGGCGATTTTCTTGTCTTTTTTGGGGCTGGTGTCCCGCTATTTAAAAACTTGAGTTTAGTGAATATTATAATTAAAACCCCCGCCTGCGGCGGGGGTTTTAAAATTTATAACAAAACAACTCTACACAAAATAAAACTCTAAATGTGCGGGCAAATTAATAATCTCCAGGCGGCCTGTTTCCTCGTGCCGCAGCTTGCCCGAAATATTGCCGAAAACCATTGTCCGTTTGTCGCAGTCAACGCTCATCAAATGCCCGTTGCGTATTTTTGGGCGGAAAACCAAATCAACCATTCTGCCCGTGGTAGAAATGCGAAAAGGTCGGTTAAGGAAATTTTCGTTGCCAACAAACTGTGCTTTTTCAAGCTTGAACATTGTGCCGTTGTAAAAAAAGCTGTTTTCGTTCTCTTGCCCGGGGCTTGAGAGCAGCAGAGAAAACGGTTTGCGGTTTATTTGAGTATCGCAAAAAAGTGTGGTTGCAAATTTTTTGTCGGGGCTGCCGTATCTCTGCCAGTTAAGGTAACCGTTGGCGTTGGTGTTGTCAAAGCTGTATTCTTGCCCGCCAAAGCGGATTGTGCCTGTAACCGAAAGCTCGGGCAAAAAGCGGCTGAGGTAAAAATAGCTCTCGTGCGTGTCGCTGGCGGGGGTGGCGGCGTTTAAGCTGTCTGCAAATTTTTGTTCCAGCGTTAGGTTTGCAAAAAGGTTTTTGTCTTGGCAAAAGTTTACAAAATCGCACTTAATATAGCGTTTTATAGAGGTGCAGGAGAAGTTTATACTAACCCTGCTGTCGGCATAGCTAACCGAGCCGCTGTCGCTGCGGGTGGGCATATACTCTTGCCCGAATGTAAGCGGCTTTAAAACATTGCACGAATAAATGTTCCCGTCTAAAAAGTCGATAAGTGCAACCGATGCATAGGTGTTAACGCCGTAATTTAAAACCGAAATATAAAACCCTACCTCGTTGTTAGAGATATAGTAGCTGTCTCTCTCGTTAAGCTTAATACGGGGGATTCTGCAATAATCCTTGTCAAAAATAATATGAGGGAGTTTGCTGTAGCCGTTGGCTTCTGCCGCCCCTGTTTCGCTAAGGAGGTATTGCATTGTCTTAATTTCATTCATTTAGGTTGGTTTCCTTTTAAATATGATAAAATTCTTTACTATTATACAACATTTTCAAAAAGTTTTCAAGCGGTAATATAAGCACGCTCGTTTTCATATAAATTCTTAATCTAAAAAACAAAGGGCGTGAGAACTTGAGAACACAAAAAGCAGCCGCATTTTTGCTGGTTGTTGCAGTTATGATTATAACAATTTGCAGCTGCCGTGCAATAATTTCCTCCCCGGCAGACGAACTTAAAGCCGGGCTTTGGAAGAGCGATTTTGACAACGGCACAAACATTTCGCTTGCGTTTGAGGGAACAACAGCACAAATGCGTATTACCACCGTCGGCAGCGAAAATGAGCAAATCATCAGCGGCGGATGCGTTGTTTCGGACGAAGAATTTGTAATAACCGATGCCTCTATGGGCGATGTTTTGCACGTAAAATACAAGCTCTCGGGCAAGCAGGTTGCCATAACCTATCAGGGGCAAACCATCAGTTTAAACAAACAGTAATATAAGTACAATATTATTGCGAATTGTCTGCAAAAAACACAAGCAAATTTTACTGTATTTTTACCGCATAATGTGCTATACTTTTGTAAAATAAAACTTAATTTTACAAAGGGGTAAAGTGCTATGAGGAACAATTTAAGTGTGTTTTTTAATTCTGTTTTGGGCGGAATTATGATAGGTATCGGCGGCACTGTTTATTTGTCGTGCGAGAATAAAGTTGTCGGCTCGTTGCTTTTTGCAATCGGGCTTATGACAATTTGCGTCTATCAAATGGCACTCTTTACAGGCAAAATAGGCTATATTGTCAGCAGCAAACCTATTTATTTGCTCGAGTGTGCAGTGGTGTGGCTGGGCAATTTGGTTGGCACAACGCTTGTTGCGTTTGGCGTTGCGTTGGCAAAACCGAGTTTGTTTGGTACTATACATACAGTTGCAAGCGGCAAGTTAAACCAAAATTGGTACACCGCACTTATTCTGGGCATTTTGTGCGGCTTGCTTATGTTCATTGCCGTAGATAATTTCAGGAACGAAAAAAGCCACGTTGCTTCTAAATATATTGGCATTTTTGCTTGTGTTTCTACCTTTATACTCGCCGGTTTTGAGCACAGCATAGCCGATATGTACTATTTTATGTTGGCAACATTTTTGCCTATTTCTACAACAGACAGCTTTGGCTTTGATATGGGTATGCTTTTAAATGGCTTTGCCTTTATACTTATTGTAACCTTGGGCAATGTTTTGGGTTCGTTTATCATCCCGCTGGGCAAAAAATATGCTGTGGCTGCTGCAGAAAAATAAAAAACCAAAAAAATAAAAAACTTGACATTCCCCAAAAAACAGGGTATAATAACTCATACAATAAAGCGGAACGGCAATAAACCGTTCTCACCTGTGGTGTTTTGTCTGCACGGGTCAATATTTTACAACGGTATTTTCTTATATTTATAAGCTTGCGTTTTGCGGTTTATATAATTTTAAGATTGTTACGTTATAAATGTTGCAAGCAGGCAAAAGCGTGCTTGCTTTTTTATTTGATAGCAAGTGCAGGTAATTTTGGAGGTGCTTAAACATCAGCAAAAATAATGTTCAGATTAACGAGGAAATCCGAGACAAGGAAGTAAGATTAGTAGGAACAGACGGCGAACAGCTCGGCATTGTTTCGGGCAGCGAAGCTTTGCGTCTTGCTATCGAAAAAAACCTTGATTTAGTAAAAATTGCTCCGCAGGCAAAACCGCCTGTGTGCAAAATTATGGATTACGGAAAGTTTCGTTTTGAACAGTCTAAGAGGGAAAAGGAGCAACGTAAAAATCAGCACGTGGTTGATATTAAAGAGGTTCGCCTTTCGCTTAATATTGACACGCACGATTTTAACACACGCCTTAGCAATGCTCTCAAATTCCTCAAAAAGGGCGACAAAGTAAAGGTTTCTATCCGCTTTAGGGGGCGTGAGCTTGCTCACCCGCAGTTTGGGCTGGAAATTATGAAACGCTTTGCCGAGGCTTGCTCTGAGGATTCGACGGTCGAAAAGCCCGCAAAGCTCGAGGGTCGCCAAATGCTAATGTTTTTAGCCCCACTAAAAAAATAACTTTAATGCACTAACTCGCTCTTTTAGCTTTGTTTGCGGCACAGCTATGCCTTGTGCAGCAATTAATTGCTAACTTTAGAGCAAAAAATTATTCAGGAGGAAATTAAAATGCCGAAAATTAAAACACACAGCGGCGCAAAAAAACGCTTTAAGCTTACAAAAACCGGGAAGGTTATTCGTGCCCATGCAAACCATCGTCATATACTTAACAAAAAAACAACCAAACGCAAAAGAGGTCTGCGTAAAACTGTTGTTGCCGATGTAACAAATGTTGCACAGATTAAGCGTTTGATTCCCTACAAATAAACCGATTTGGTTTGCAAAACATTTACTTAGGATTACTATGGAAGACTTAGGATTACTTAGGAGGAAATTAAAATGGCACGAGTTAAAGGTGCGTTAGCTACACGCAAAAGAAGAAATAAAGTATTAAAGCTTGCAAAGGGTTACTACGGTGCAAAAAGCAAGCATTTTAAAATGGCAAAACAAGCCGTAATGAAGTCCGGCAACTATGCATATATTGGGCGTAAACAACGCAAGAGAGATTTCCGCAGATTGTGGATTACCCGTATTTCTGCCGGCTGCAAAGCAAACGGTATGAACTACTCAACCTTCATTAACGGGCTTAAAAAAGCAGGCATTATGCTCAACCGCAAAATGCTTTCCGAGATTGCAATTGCCGACCCCGCCGCTTTTGCAGGGCTGGTAGAAACCGCAAAAAATGCTTAAAATATTTGCAACAATGCGTTTGAGTTTTCTCAAACGCTTTTGCTATATTATAGGTTTATTTTAAATGTTTAATTGTTCAGGCTTTGTTTGCAAGCCGAGGGTTATTATTATGAAGAAAATTGAAAGTGCGGCTAACCCGCTTGTTAAAAACACTGCAAAGCTGTGCAAAAGTGCAAAAGAGCGGCAAAACAGCCGTTTGTTTGTTGCCGAGGGTTTGCGGCTGTGCCGTGATGCATTTTTTACGCTGCAAGCATCGGGGCAGCTTGCCAAAATTAAATATGCTGTTTTTACTCAAGAGTTTTGCACGGATAATGCCGAATTTGTAATGGCGGTTGAGGCTGCCGTGTGCGAATGTTACCTTATGGATGAACGCTTATTTAAAAAAGCCGCCGATACAAATTCACCCCAAGGTGTGCTTTTTGCAATAGAATGGCTTGACAATAATTTTAGTTTTGATACAATAAAGAGTAACCCAAACGGCAAATATATACTTTTAGACAGCATTGCCGACCCTTCAAATATGGGCACAATTTTTCGCTCAGCAAATGCTTTTGGTGCAAGTGGTGTGGTTTTGTCGGGCAATTGCTGCGATGTATATTCGCCAAAGGTTTTGCGTGGCTCTATGGGTGCGGTTTTGCGTTTGCCCTTTTGCACGGTTGAGGATACGACGCAGTTTTTAACAAATTTTAATACTTGCGGAGAATCATACGCTGCTGTTTTAAATGCCGAGGCACAAAGCTTAAACAATTGCAGTTTTAACAAAACTTCTTTAATTGCCATTGGCAACGAGGCAAACGGGCTGTCGGAATCTGTGATAGCAAATTGCACTCACAGTGTTTATATTCCAATGGGCGGCAATTGCGAATCTTTAAATGCGGCGGTTGCTGCAAGCATATTTTTATATGTTTTAGGCAAACAATAGTTTTAGTATTATTTTCGGCAGGTTGCCAACAACTAAAAAAGCGATTTAAAATTTATTTATAGGCATAAAACTGCCGTTGTTTGCGGCGGAGAATATGCGGAGAGAAATATAATGTTCAGAAGCGGTGCGGTATATTGGGTTTGGCTTACACAGGCTTTGGGCTACAATTCGCCCAAATTTAAGAAAATTAACGAGATGTATAAAAGCATCGAATCGTTTTATAACGACGGTTCGTCGCAGTGGCTTATATCGGGCATTTTTTCATCACCCGAGCTTACGGCTTTGGAGAATACGCCCTTATCTGATGCCGAAAAAATTCTGCAAAAATGCGATGCCTTGGGTTACCGACTGCTTACAATCGACGACCCTGCCTATCCGCACAAGCTAATGGAGATTTACTCGCCGCCTGCGGTGCTTTATATCAGCGGCAATTTGCCCGATTTTAACACCCTTGCAATTTCAATTGTCGGCACACGCCGTGCCAGTGCTTACGGCATAAAATCAGCGTACGAGATTGCCTATAACCTCGCAAAAGAGGGCGTAATTATAGTCAGCGGCGGTGCGTTGGGAGTTGATAGTTCGGCTCACAGCGGTGCAATACACGCACGGGGCACAACCGTTTCGGTTTTGGGGTGCGGCATAAACTCAAGCTACCTTATGCAAAACGCAAATTTACGCAAAACTATTGCGGCAACAGGTGCGTTAATTTCCGAATACCCACCAGATTCTCCGGTTAAGTCGTACAACTTTCCGGCTCGCAACCGCATAATTGCGGCTTTGTGCAACGGTGTGTTGGTTATCGAGGCGGGCAACAAAAGCGGCTCGCTAATTACCGCAAACCTTGCTTTGGAGCAAGGACGGGACGTTTTTGCTGTAATGGCGAATATAACCTCCGAAGAGAGCAAAGGCTCTAACCGTCTTATAAAAGAGGGTGCGATACCCGTTACCGAATATGACGACATTTTAGATTACTATTTTTTCAATTATAAAAAAGGCGAACGCTCACCCAAAAAGATGGATGCCGATTTAATCAGCAAAATACCGTCCAAAGGCAAATCTACTTTCGGCTTCAGCTCCTATCAGCAAAAGCAGGGGTTATTGCAAAAGCCAAACAGCGGCAGCAAAAAGCAAGAGCAAACACATCTGAAACCCTTCTCGCAAAAGCCTGTTTTTGCCGTGCATAAACAAAATTTAGAGCTAACCCCCAATGCCGACACAGTCTATAAAACCCTGAGCGGTGAGCCAATGCACATCGACGATATTGTAAGCAACACCGGTTTGGCTGTTTTAATGGTTTTGCAGGCACTAACCGAGCTTGAGCTGCTGGGTGTGATTGAAAGTGTTAAAGGACGAAAATATAAATTAGTTTGAGTTTGAATTTTGAATAAATAAGAGAATTAACAAATAAAAAAGAGGAATTTATGAAAAATCTTATAATCGTAGAATCACCCGCAAAAGCAAAAACAATAAAAAAATATTTGGGCAAAGATTTTGAAGTTATTGCTTCTATGGGTCATGTAAGAGATTTGCAAAAGTCAAAACTGAGCGTAGATATCGAGAATAATTTCGAGCCGAAATATGTGGTATCGAAAGATAAAACAAAGCTTGTTAATCAAATAAAAAAAGATGCCAAAGCCGTAGACAATGTTTACCTTGCAACCGACCCCGATCGAGAGGGCGAAGCAATCTCGTGGCATTTGGCTTATATTTTGGGGCTGGACCCTGCCGCACAAAACCGTGTGGAGTTTAACGAAATTACAAAAAAAGGCGTAACCAACGGTATGCAAAACCCACGCTCGATAGATATTGATTTGGTTAACGCACAGCAAGCACGCCGTGTGCTTGACAGAATTGTGGGCTATACCCTAAGCCCGTTTTTGTCGCAAAAAATCCGCAGGGG
>JAISII010000180.1 GCA_031262125.1 Oscillospiraceae bacterium
ATCTAAATTACAATTAGCTGCTGCTTAAAGCAGCTCGTCCTGATTTTGTAAACCGCGGCAAGATTTTGGGCGTCATTTAGCGGTAAATGTGAACATCCGAGTTCTCCGACGGGTGGCACACATCAGGAGATACTGAAAGCTTCAGCTTGTTATTGGGCGGTTGCCGTAGGGAATGTAAATCAATAACTACACTCGTAGAAAGCATTGGGGAATACTTTTCGGACGCGGGTTCAATTCCCGCCATCTCCACCAAATATCGGCGTTTACAACGCCTGAGTGAACAATGAACATTGAACAGTGAACAATTTACAGTAAAGAGCGAAACCTAACCGCCGATATTTGTATTGTTCATTGTTCATTAGCGATAGCGGATTCAATATTCACTATTCACTGAAAACATGCCTGCAGTTGATTAGTATTTTTCATAATAGATTTGCTATCATTTTTCGCATAACAATTTTTTTTAATAAGAATAAAAATCAAGATATAATAAGGACGAACAAAATTATGAAACAAACTAAACCAATGAGCATTTCGTTTAACAGATTTTTGGATGACGTTTTTTGCAAGACTGATAATGAAACCCGTTTTTGCTTCATACTCGGTTCCGGTGCATCAAAGGCATGCGGAATACCTACAGGCAGTGAATTGGAAAGAGAGTGGAGCGAATATATCAAAAAGAACTTTAGTGATGAAGATAAAGCGGTCGTTATGAGACAAATGGGCATCATGGAATCCGATTTGGACCCTAAAAAAAGCGAAAACTATTTTAATTTATATTATATGCGTTATTCGTCCCGTCCAAACGCAGGTATTGAATACTTAGAAAAGATAATGCAAAAAGCACAGCCCAGTTGTGGTTTTTATACTTTGGCAAAATTAATGACAAGTTCAAAACACAATCTTGTTCTCACTACCAATTTCGACTCTATGGTGGAGCAAGGTATATCTATATACACAGGTGTCAGTGCTCAAATAATAAATCATGAATCTTTAGCCGGTTACTTTGACTTACGCCGTGAACATCCCACAATAATAAAATTACATAGATCGTTATTTTTCGACCCGCAAAATTTACCATCAGAAATGATGCATCTGAACGCAAATTGGAAAAAGCTGTTGCACAAGGTGTTTACGCTATACACGCCAATAGTGATTGGATACGGCGGCGGCGATAACACATTAATGGAATATCTTTGCGATACTAACAACAATATACACGATTTATATTGGTTTAAACTAAAAGGCGACAAATATCCGTTATCGACCCGTGTAGCAGACATGTTGTTAAAGCGTAATGGGCGTGTTATAGAGATAGATAACGAGCGTGCATTTGACAATATTATGTGGGAAATAGGCAACCGCCAAAAATACAACGATGCCGTTGATTGGTTGCGGGACAGTGCCGAAGAACGTGTAAAGCAATACAACGAACAAATCAGCGAGTTCGAAAAATCTGCAAAAACTCCCAAGTTGAAGTTTGAACTGAAAAATCGCTGGGAAAAACAAATTAGTGATGCCACAGGACAGATTAATCAAAACCCCCTTAACTGGATAGCATACATTAATCGTGCCAATGCATATGATGAACTCAAAAACTATAACTATGCTATTTCGGATTATAACAAAGCCATTGAACTGAAACCGAATCAAGCCTTAATGTATTTGCTTCGTGCAGCCATCTATTGCAAATTGAAAAAATGGGATGAAGCACTTGTGGATTGCAATAAAGGCATTGAATTGGAATCGGATCGTGCTAAAGCGTACATTCTCCGTTCAATCATCTATGATGTACTGGGGCGTCATGATGAGGCAGAGGCAGATCGCCAAAAAGCAGCAGAACTTGATTCGGAATGAATAACCAATTAGTACTATACATATTGAAAACAAAACAGTAATCTTAGTTATTCTAACATAATACCCCCCCGAAAGGCAAAAGGTCATAAAAATAATGAGCAAAGAAATCTGGGATGTTAGAGATTCTTTCGGCAATGCTACAGGGCGTTATGCCACAAGGGGCACGGCTTTTCCGCCGGATGGGTACCATCTTGTTGTTCATGTGTGGAAGTATAATTCTCACGGAGAATGGTTAATAGACAAACGTGCACCCAGAGCAACCGACCGAGTTCAGGGAATGTGGGAGACAACGGGCGGTTCGGCACAGTCGGGCGAGGACAGCATTAAGGCGGCTTTGCGAGAATCTAAGGAAGAGTTAGGCTTGCGACTTGCCAAAGACAAAGGTGAGCATTTTAAAAGATACAATGCCCCAATGGAGGGCGGCGGCACTTGTATACACGACGTTTGGGTTTTTAAGTGCGATTGCAGCGAAACCGGACTAAAACTTGACAGCAGCGAAGTTGCCGAAGCAAAATGGGCAGATGCGGAAACGATTCGGCAGCTGATACTAAACGGCGAATTTTGGGACGTTGAGTATGAGTGCTTTGAAAAGATGATAGAGATGTATACACCGCTTAGTGCATTTTAACCTAAAAATTGTAAAAAACTGTTGACATACCCTTTCTTTTAGGGTATAATACTTTAGGTTTAGGGCAAAACCCTTTACCTTAATTTATGATCCACTAGCTCAGTTGGCAGAGCACTTGACTTTTAATCAAGGTGTCCGGAGTTCGAATCTCCGGTGGATCACCAAATATGCGGCTTTCGCCGCAGTGAAAAATGAATAGTGAATAATGAATAGTGAACAATATACATTGTTGCCGCAAATTTTGTGCCGCATATTTGTATTATTCACTATTCATTATTCATTAGGGCGTAGCCCGACTTCATTTTTCATTTTAAAGCATTTCGATTTCAATAATTTTCCCCTCCACTGCAAGGAGTTAGGAACAATGGGCAAATAAGCGGCCAATACCGCTAATTTTTATGCCAAAGCCAAAGCACTTCAACTCGTATGAGGATGAAGTGCTTTACTTATTTTAACAAAAAATTAAAAAACACAACAAATGTTATTGACAATGACCAACATATTGTGTTAATATGTAACCGTAGGCGACAAGTGTTCCGGTGTAGTGAAGAAAGGGGGAGAGCTCTTAAAAAGCCAAATCCAACGGAATAAATGCGGTTTTGGAATTACAAAACAGAAAAAAACCGTAAACTTGTTGAAAAACGAAAATTTTAACACAAAAAATGGAGGACAAAATGAAAAAGAAAAGAATTTTAAAAGCAACCCTTGCACTCGTCATCATCTTAACAGCGATTTTTTCAATGATTCCGTCGGCAGCGGCGGCAACAGGTTCTATGCCGTATACAGGCTCGTTTAGAGTTTCTCAAGCGTACTCAAGCGGGCATACCGGGCTTGACCTTGTTGGCATTTCTTCCAAAAATATCGTAAGTATCACCTCAGGTACAGTTAATGCTGTAGGTTGGGAGAACCCAAATAATCAAAGTCAAGGTTTTGGCTTGCGTGTTTGGGTTAAATACGGGAACGATTATATCGTGTATGGGCATTTAAGCTCTACAAGTGTTAGTGTTGGTCAAACAGTTTCCGTGGGCACTCAAATTGGTGTAGAGGGCAGCACAGGCTACAGTACCGGCAGCCATCTTCATCTCGAAATCCGTGTGGGCAGCCGAACATCTACAAACCGTCCTAACGCAGCAGAATACATTGGCATTGACAACGTATATAATACTATCGTTGACCCATCAGGCGGCGGCACAACAACCAACAGCCTAAGCTATCAGGTTAGCCCAACTTCTTCAACTGGTTATTATTCTAATGTAACGACGGCAAGCGACTATGCAGGCGTTTTGGGCAATGCTGTAGACAAAGTTTACATAAGCATAAGCAACGCCAATGTTTGGTATTCGGTTAAGCTTAAAACAGGCACAATTTTGCCCGAGGTTTTAAACCGCACCGATTATGCAGGCATAGAAAACAGCGAGATTTGCGGTTTGGCAGTGCGTGCCACTGTTCCGATAAAATACCGTGTGCATTTAAAGGGCGGCAACTGGTTGCCGTGGGTTACCGGCTGCGATTGGACAGATGCCAATAACGGTTATGCCGGCAGCGGAACATCCACTATAGATGCAATTCAGGTTAATTTGCTGTAAATTTGGTTTTATAAATTTATGTATTTAAATAACCCCGCACTTTGCTGCCTTAAAAAGCAGTTTGGTGCGGGGTTGATTTT
Organism: Oscillospiraceae bacterium; assembly: GCA_031262125.1. Lineage (GTDB taxonomy): Bacteria > Bacillota > Clostridia > Oscillospirales > Acutalibacteraceae > JAISII01. Next base: position 4,152 of record JAISII010000180.1, read on the forward strand.
TTTGTGTAAAGTTTTAATTATTTTTATCCGCAAAGTTTTCTGTCCTTAAAATTCTTAGTTCATCTTTTTCCGCCCGACTTTTGTATTAAACGGATAAGAATGTATATCGGGAGAAACAACAACTGCATAATGCAGCCGAGTCCACAAGCAGCATTACGCCGCCGACCGTTGCGGGGGATTTTAGTTTTAAGCAAACGCATTAGTTGGGAACCTCGTCAAGCAGAGAAAGATAATATAAGGACAACTCTAATTTCCCCGGTAAAAAATTGCATATATTTGCCCACACCAATACTGCACCCAAAACGCTAACGGGGTCATAAGTGGATTCGCCGTCTTTTTTGCCAAAATACCCAGTGGCTATTCTGCCAACAATAGTATCATTAGTGCAATTGCCGTATCCGACACGGGAGTTCCAAGCGTTCCCTTTTCGTGCTTGACCGCCTTGCTCTTTGAGCAAATCTACGATAATATCGAAGACAGATAAAGAAAAATTATGTTGTGGTAAACTCTCTGTAATTAGAGATTGACCATCATCAGATAATCGGATTTTGTAGGTGCTTCTTTTGCTATGTGAAGGCAGCGTTGCAGTGCCTCCGGCGGTTACGAGCATCCCTCGTATAATATCGGAAGCCTTTGCACTTTTTTTGTTGACTTGAATGTTTTTTAAAGTTTCTGCAGACATAATTTTCTCCTCTTTTTTAATTAGATTTAATGTTTCAAGCAAGCCGTTAAGTTTCTTTTTAACAGCAGCATAAGTTAATCCTGTTGCGTTTTGTACGGATTTTAGATTACCCTCGCATTTTAAAAATGTTTCCATAAATGCGGCATAGTCTTCGTTAAGTAAATCATATTTGCTTAACGAAAAGGTATTGGTAACCTCGGTTTTGCAGTCTTTGCATGTTAGTTTTGTTACTGTCATATGTCCGTTACAAACCGGGCAAACACTAATAATATTTGACATAGATAATACCTCCGTAAGTTTATTTTACCATATTGTAGCATAAAAAATGTGTAATGTCAAGAGATATTGTAAAAATAATTTATACATACAATAAAAATAGTTGTACTTACCTGATAGCGGAAGCAATCATAAAGTAAAGTTAATAGCTGAAGGCAGCCATCCGGTAACAAATTGTTACCGGATGAAAATGACAGCTGAACAAAAAACCTTTACCAATAATAAAATCAAAACCCCCGCACTTTGCTGCCTTAA
>JAISII010000183.1 GCA_031262125.1 Oscillospiraceae bacterium
GCAAAAACAATGATTGATAGCTTTATTATAGTATTTAAGCAGGTTTTTATTCTTTTTTTTCTTATTTTAATTGGTTTTATTTGCGGCAAAGTCGGTTTTTTTAAAGAATCCGCAGCCAAAGCAATGTCGGATTTAGTGCTGTACTTAGCAACACCGTGCGTTATAATAGCAGCTTTTCAGCGGGAATTTGACCCTGCGTTTTTGCTTAACTTGGGTATTGCGGCGTTGTGTGCAGGGCTAATATATGCGGTTTCTATATTGCTTTGCAAGGGCATTTTCAGGGGCGAAAAAAACGGCGAGCAGCGTGTGCTGGAGTTTGGCACGGTGTTTAGTAACTGCGGCTTTATGGCATTGCCGTTGCAGGTTGCAGTGCTTGGGCAAGACGGTGCGTTTTATGGTGCAGGTTTTTTGGTTGCCTTTAACATATTTTTTTGGACATATGGCGTTAAAACAATGGCAGGGCAGGGCTTTAAAATAACGCCGAAAAAACTGTTGCTAAACCCGGGTCTAATCGGCGTAGCCGTTGGCGTGCTGTTGTTTGTTTGCAGCATTAGTTTGCCCGAGCTTTTAAGTGCACCAATCGGTTATATGGGCAACCTTAACACACCGCTGCCGATGATTGTAATCGGGTTTTATCTTGCAAAAGCTAACCTAAAACGCACATTTAAATGCGGCAAAGCCTATGTTTCTTTTTTGCTGCGGCTGGTAGTTATTCCGCTGCTGGCACTGCTTGTTATGAGTTTGTGCGGTGTGCCGCAAACAGTAAAAGTTGCGGTGGTAATTGCAGCATCTGCCCCTGTGGCGGCAGGCACAACAATGTTTTCGGCAAAATATAACGCCGATACCGAACTATCAGTCAGCCTTGTTTCGGCATCGACACTGCTTTCAATTATCACAATGCCGGTTATAGTGGCGTTATCATTTTAAATATAAATTTTTTTTGAAAGGCTAATGGTCAATAAAAATGAACACTCAGCATTTGTTTATAATTAACCCAACTGCCGGAAAAAAAGACATTACCGAGCAGCTAACTGCAAAAATTGCCGACTTAAACCTAAAAGAAAAGCACACAATTAAGGTTACCGAGTTTAAAGGTGATGCCTTAAATTATGTGCGTGAATTTGTAAGCGGCACGGATGATTTTGTGCGTGTGTACTCTTGCGGGGGCGACGGTACGCTTAACGAAGTTATTAACGCCGTGCAGGGTTTGCCCAATTGTGCGGTCGGCGTAATACCTACCGGCTCGGGCAACGATTTTGCACGTTGCTTTACCGACGACCCTGCCTCTTTAACCGAATTATCCCGCACTGTGTTAAATGGTGAAGTTAAGAGCGTCGATTGCTTTAAGTGCGGTGATATTAGGTGCTTAAACGTGGTTTCGGTCGGGTTTGATACAGCCGTGTGCAAAAATATGGTCAGGTTTAAACGCTGGCCGGGTGTGAGCGGTTCGCTTGCCTATAAATTGGCAATAGTCTATTGCTTGTTCTCAAAGCGTAGGCATAAATATACGGTGTTTGCCGACGGTAAAAAGCTGGACACGAACGGCAAGCCGTACCTTTTGGCGGTGGGCGGCAACGGCAATTATTATGGTGGTGGAATAAAAGCCACGCCGGGGGCAGAGCTTGACGACGGGCTTATTGACCTTGTGTATGTAACGACGGTTTCGGTTCCTACTTTTGCAAAAATGCTGGGCACGTTTACCCGTGGCGAGCATGTGGACAACCCCAAAATGCCTTTTGTGCAGCACTGCAAATGCAAAAGCTTTAAAATAGTTGCCGACAAGCCGGTGGACATAGGATTTGACGGAGAAATTTATTCGATAAACAACCCCGTGGTAGAGGTTGTTCCGGGCGGGCAAAAAATTATTGTGCCAAGGTAGAGGTAAGCGTAGACGCAAGTCTCGGCAATGCGGAAATATTCCCCTCCGGGGAGGGGTGGATTCGCTTTAGCGAAGACGGGGTGGTTTACTTCTTATTTAACAATTGGGTGCGGATGAACCGAAAGGTTTCGTCCTCACCTTTTTCTTTTAGCATAGTCAAAAGGTCTTCCAACAGCTGCGATGTTGCGGGGTGAATCATACGGCGGTGTTTTGCGTTAATAAAATATTGCAGCGGGTGGTCAGGTTTATAGCCGGCTTTTAAGTAATTTTTGCTTGCCGCAACACGGTCGCAAAACATTTCAATAACATATTTAATCGGCATTTCTACCGGCTCTATTTTTTTGGTTGCGGGGTTATAATCTGTCCAATATTCAAAATGGTGGCGGTTACGCCCTTTGTGCCGCATCCAGGCACGGCTGTTGCCAAATACTTCACGCTCGCCTTCGTTTGGGCTGCGTGTGCCTTTATAAAACCTTGCACCAACCAAAAATTCCGCAGGGTGATATTTTGACAAATCGTGCCCTAAGCCCTGCCAAAAAATGCCTGCCTTTTTGCAAAGCCCAATAACTTTATGCCGGTGAGAGGTTATGGTTTTAAAGTGTTTAAAAAGGTTGCTCATAATGTTTCCTTTTGTTAGTTGTTGTTTTTTTCAAGATTTTCTGATAGAATTATAGCGTTGCATAATTTGCGACAAAAAATTCCGGTAAAATATGGATAATAATTGATACTGTTATTAATATGAAAATATGAAGGTGCGACTCAAATTGAAGAATAAAAGGAAAATTAAAATTTGGCACAGGATTGCAATTGCAGCCGCTTTGGTTTTGGTGCTGTGCGGTTGCACAGGGCTGGTTGAAAATGCAAAAAATAATAATTCACAACAAGCAAACCAAAACATAACGGCAAACGTACCACAAAGTGCAGAAAATGCCGTGAACGCAAGTTTTACAATCGGCGTTAAAAGCCTGAGCATAAAAAAGGGCGATGTCTACTTTTTGAACGAAAAAGCAGACCCGCAGCTTGCAAACAAAATTGAGTGGAGCAGCTCGGATAGCACAATTGCAGCGGTCGACGATGGCGGACGAATTGACGGAGTAGAAACGGGTGTTGCCGTGATTACGGCACGCATTGACAATTCGGCTGCAAAAGTTACGGTTACGGTGGCTCCGCCCGAGGCAACAAGTGTGCAAGAGCAAAACACAACCGCCGTTAGTGCAAACAGCGAAACTTTGGCAAAAAACTTGCAAAGTATTGAAAGCGGCGGAGCAAGCAAACAGCCGTATTATATTAAAGTTAACCGTGCCCAAAATTGCGTTACGGTTTATACGTTTGACGAAGACGGCGATTACACCATCCCCGTGCGGGCTATGGTTTGTTCGGTTGGGACGGACAACGGCACAATTGTGGGCAAGTTTGAAATTTATTGCAAATACCGCTGGCTGGCACTTTTCGGCGATGTTTACGGGCAGTATGCCACAGGGTTTTCGGGCAACTATTTGTTCCACTCGGTGCCCTATGCACAAGCAGACCCGGCAACGCTTAAAGCCGAGGCTTATAACAAGCTGGGTTCGGCAGCGTCGATGGGCTGTGTACGCCTTGCCGTTGCCGATGCCAAATGGATTTATGACAATTGTGAATATGAAACAGTGGTAGATATTTTTGATGATGAGGATTTTGACGGGCCCTTGGGCAAACCGCAGCCGATTAAAATTCCGTTAAACAGCGGCTATGACCCTACAGACGACACCAAAAACAACCCGTTTGCCAATCAGATGCCGAAAATAACGGGGGCACAGGATGCGAATTTTAGTTTAAACTATACGCCGAACTTACTTGCCGGCGTGTCGGCGGTTGATAGCTGCGGTAACGATATTACGGTAAAAATTGAAGTTTTGGGCAACGTTAACCCGCAAAAAGCCGGGGTTTATAAAATAACATATCGTGTTACCGATGTTTTGGGCAAAAAAGCCGAGGTTGACAGGTTTATTACTGTTTCTTCTTAGCGTCGGTGGCAAAAACCGCTGTTAAAATTGTGCTGTCGGCTGTTTTGCCGTCGCCTTCTAAGCCCGAAGCTTCAATAAAGTTAAGCAATGCAGCAACGGTCATTTCACCATAATAATCGGTCGGCACGTCCAAATCAAGGTAGCCCAAGTTTATCAAGCGTTTTTGCAAAATCTTTATATCGTCGCTTGTTTGCTCATAGCTTAAAACCATATCGTCCGTTATGTCTATCCCATATTCTGCCGCAACGCTGCTCATATCAATTGCGTTCGGGTCGGCTATTGCATAGTCAGGGGTAGAATCGGTTTCCGGGTAAATGCTCTTAATCATATATGCATAAGTATCGGCAAGTGTATATCCTTGGCGTTCCAGCTCGCTTTTTGGCAGCAGGAACGCTTTTTTGTTTGTTAAAGCCGAAAGGCTCTTTAAATCGTTATCGTTTTTCAAATAATCAAGCACTTGCTGTGTGTCGCAAAAAATAAAGGTCGGGTTAAAAACCTTAAGCGTTGCAGCATCCACGGTGGTTGTAATATTGTTTTTGGTTACGTTAACAACACCGCAGTTTGCTAAAATACTTTCTTCAAAAGTGTTTGGCAAAAGTGTGCTGAGTATTTGCCCTTCTACTAAATATAGGTAGCAGGCGGTGTTAAGAATATCGCTATCGGGGATGAGAGAAGTTACACCGTTTATGTTAGATGTTAGGTTGTTAAAGGCTTTTTCGGCTTTTTGCAGCCCTGTTTTGTTGCCGCCCAAAACCTTGCCTATGGTTTTATAAAGAATTTCCAACTCTTCCATTGTGGGGGCAAGCTCGGTAGTTATTACGGTTAAGCCCGCATTTTTAAGTTCTGTTTTTTTCTCTGCACTCAATGTCGGTTCGGCAAAAACAATGTCTGCTTTAAGCTCCTTAATTTTTTGAACATCAGGTGCTTGTTCAGCACCTACCGATTCTATAAATTCGGCAATATCGGGTTGGGTGCATTCATCGCTACGTCCAACCAGTTTTGTTGCGTAACCAATTGCACAAATAATGTCCGCTGCATTGTCCGACAATGCAACAACATTTTTCGGCTCTTCATTTATGGTTATATTGCCCACCGTAACAGGGAACTCGTCGTTGCCGCCGCTGCAAGAGCTAAGGCACACAGCACAGCTCAAGCACAAAACCGCCGCCAAAATGCAGCAAAGCACCCGTGCTGCCAATTTGTTATTTAAAAATTTTGTGTAAGTACTCACTTTAAAAATCCCCTTTTATTAAATAAACTCTAATTTTCTGTTATTTCTATCTATTATAATAAATTTTGGCAATAAATTCAATCTTTTTTTAAAAAAGTTAGAGTTAATTAAAAAAGAAAGTTAAACCTTCTGTTTTCACAAGAGATATAATACAATTGGTAATAGATACTGTTGACAAAGCAAACTAAGAATGTTATAATATCGTTGATTAACAAAATCTAGGCTTTTACGCCCAATATTTTGTCATTTTTACCAAAAATTGTGGCTAATTTGTAAAGATTATGTAACAATTTTGCTGTTCGTGTTTAAATCAAGGAGCCGCAGACTATGTATTTGAGGTTTTTTAAAAGAGTATTTGATTTTTTAATTGCACTGGTTGCTGTAATTGTTCTGTCGCCGGTGTTGTTTGTTGCGGCAATTTGTATTAAAATCGAGTCGACGGGCCCTGTTATTTTTAAGCAAAAAAGGTTAGGGCGGGGCGGCAAAGAGTTCACTATTTATAAGTTTAGGTCTATGACAGTTGGTGCCGAGAAAAAAGGCAGCGGCGTATACTCAGGCAAAGATGATGTAAGAGTTACCAAAGTCGGCAGAATTATCCGTGCCACCAGCATCGACGAATTGCCCCAGCTTTTTAACATTATAAAAGGCGATATGGCAATTATTGGTCCTCGTCCGCCGCTTACATATCACCCGTGGACGTATGACGAATATACAAATCAGCAGAAAAAGATGTTTTTAATGCGTGGCGGGGTTACAGGCTGGGCACAGGTTAACGGCCGCAAAACCGTTGAGTGGAACAAACGTATAGAGCTTAATGTTTGGTATGTCGAACATGCCGGGTTTTTGCTGGACTGCAAAATATTTTTTAAAACAATAGCAAGCGTTTTTGCTAATAAAGATAATTTAAATGTTGGCGAAACTGCCCAAAAAGGCAAAGAGGTATAAAACCGTTTTCGGGCTCAACTTGTTTATACAAATAGTTTTAAATGAAGCCTAAAAACAAAGAAGTTTAAAAAGAGGCATTTTTATGGCAATGACATTAATGTACATAACCAACAACCCAAAGCTTGCACGAATAGCACAAAGCACAGGGGTTGACCGCATTTTTGTTGACCTTGAACAAATCGGCAAGCAAGAGCGTCAAGGCGGGCTGGACACAGTTCAGTCTCGCCACAGTATACACGATGTTAAGGCAATGCGTTCCGTGCTCTATAAATCTGAACTTTTGGTTAGAACAAACCCGATTTATCCCGAAATAAAAGCCGAGATAGAGCAGCTCATCTCTGCCGGGGCGGATGTTTTAATGTTGCCGTTTTTTAAAACCGCAAAAGAGGTAGAAACCTTTATAAATATAATTGACGGCAGGGCAAAGGTTTGCCTGTTGGTAGAAACCCCCGAGGCAGTTGCCGCTATTGACGATATTTTAGCACTGCCGGGAATTGACGAAATACATATTGGGCTTAACGATTTGCATATGGGTTACGGGCTTGAATTTATGTTTGAGTTGCTTATTAACGGCGTGGTTGAGGACTTGTGTGCAAAGTTCAAAGCCAAGGGCATACGCTACGGTTTTGGCGGCATTGCCCAATTGGGCAAAGGCACATTGCCGGCAAAGCTTATTTTGGCAGAGCATTTTCGTTTGGGTTCGCAAATGGCTATATTATCACGCAGCTTTTTTAACCCCGATAAAGACGATATGCCCATGGCAAAGGAAATTTTCCGTAACGGAGTTCAGGAAATAAGAGAGTACGAGCAATTTTTGGCAATGCAGGACGAGCCGTTCTTTTTTGAGAGCCGAATTATTATGGCACAGATGATTGACCAAATTAAGTCTGTTCGCAAAATACAAATTGCGGGTTAATACCGTTTTGTTTGTGCATATTTTTGTGCATATTATAGTAATATAAACTTAAAACGAAAGGGCGGCGACTGCTATGAACTTGCTGCTTACGGGTGCATTTAATTACAGCGATGAGCAAAAGTACGCCCTTGAAGCTTTGGGTTATAAAATAAAATTTTTACAAGATGAGCGTTCAAATTCGTCGGGATGGGACTTTTTGCAGTTCCAAGCCGTGGTTTGTAACGGTCTTTTTTTGTATAATGACATAAATCGGTTTAAAAACCTGCAATTTTTGCAAACCACCAGTGCAGGGTTGGACAGAATCCCTCTTGATTATATAGAGCAAAACGGTATAAAACTGTGCAACGCACGTGGCGTTTATAGTGTGCCGATGGCAGAGTGGGCGGTTTTAAAAACGCTGGAGCTTTATAAAAAAAGTGCTGCGTTTTACACCTCCCAAAAAAAGCACGAGTGGCAAAAACAGCGGGATTTGGAAGAGCTTTGCGGCAAAACGGTTTGCATTGCCGGTTTGGGCAGCGTGGGAACAGAATGTGCAAAACGATTTAAAGCTTTTGGCTGCAAAATTGTTGGGGTAGATATATCCGACTTTAACGCAAAAGCAGCAGACAGCTTCTTTTTTGTGGAGGACATTGCAAAGGCAATAGACATAAGCGACGTGGTTGTGCTGACCTTGCCGCTAACCGACCAAACACGTGGGATGATTAACGCCGACCTGCTGAAAAATTTTGGCGGAAAAATATTGATTAATATTGCCCGTGGTGCTATAATAAACGGTGAAGATTTAACTAAAGCTTTGCAAAAAGGCATTTTGCACGGTGCAGCACTGGACGTTTTTGAGGACGAGCCGTTGCCTGCCGATTCTCCCCTTTGGGATATGCAAAATGTTTTGGTTACGCCGCACAACAGCTTTGTATCGGGCGGGAACAATGCACGGCTTTTTGATTTGATTTATAAAAACCTGAAGGAGTTTGCAAACGTATGAAAAAAGCACTTTTAACTGCAACAGTGCAAAGCCACATATGCCAATTTCATCGTCCGCTTGCAAAGCTTTTGCACCAAAACGGCTACCAAGTTGATGTTGCTGCACGCAACAATTTGGCAGAAAAAAACGGTATGCAGCTCGACTTTGCCGATAATGTGTTCGATGTTAATTTTTCTCGTTCGCCTTTTTCTAAAAACAATTTGGCGGCATATAAGCAGCTAAAACAAATTTTAAGCGAAAACCACTACGATTTTATACATTGCAACACCCCAATGGGCGGGGTTGTAACACGCCTTGCGGCGAACAAATACCGCAAAAGAGGCACAAAGGTTTTCTACACAGCCCACGGGTTCCATTTTTATAAGGGTGCACCGCTGCAAAACTGGCTGCTATATTACCCAATTGAAAAATGGTTAGCAAGAAAAACCGACAAGCTAATTGCCATAAACAAAGAGGATTTTAACCGAGCAACAGAAAAGTTTAAAACCGAAGTGTGCCGTATACACGGTGTTGGTGTTAATATCGAAAAATACCGTGTTATAAATGATGACGAAAAAATAAAAATACGAGAAAAAGTTGGTTTAAAAGCACACGAAAAAGTTATTCTTTGTGTCGGCGAATTGCTTCCAAACAAAAATCAGGCAACACTAATAAAAGCGATGCCTGCAATTTTAAAAGAGTTCCCGAACACAAAGCTGTTTTTTGCCGGCAACGGGGCAGAAGAAAGCACGTTAAAAAACCTTGCAGAAGAACTTAAAGTAGCCCAAAACATTGTTTTTCTCGGCTATTGTTTAAATTTAGAAGAATTTCAAAACATTGCGGATGTTTGTGTTTCTTGCAGTTTTAGAGAAGGCTTAGCTTTAAATCTTGTTGAGGCCATGCTATGCAAAACCCCTGTTGTTGCGTCGCAAAACCGTGGGCATAAAGAGCTTGTAAAAGACGGAAAAACAGGTTTTTTGCTTAACCCCACCGATGTTGACGGCTTTGCACAGAAAATTATAACAGTGCTAAAGCAGAAAAATATTGCATCGGCTCTTGCCGACAGTGCCTATGAAAATGTGCAAAAATATATTGATACAAATGTTTGCAAAGAACTAAATGGCATTTACGAGCTGTAATTTTTTGAAAGGGGCAAAAATTGTATGGAAGAAAAGCAAGTGAAAGTATCGGTTATTATGGGCATTTATAACTGTGCATCAACTTTAGCTAAAGCAATGGATTCTTTGCTTGAACAGACATATCAGAATTTTGAGATAATTTTATGCGACGACGGCTCATCCGATAACACTTATGCAATCGCAAAGCAATATCAAGAAAAATACCCCCAAAAAATAATTTTGCTTAAAAACGAACAAAACTTAAGGCTTAATGCCACTTTAAACAAATGTATTAAAGCTGCACACGGCGAATATGTTGCCCGAATGGACGGCGACGATATTTCGGTGCCGGAGCGTTTTGAAAAAGAGGTCGATTTTTTAGATAATCATCCCGATTACGAAATTGTTTCATGCAATTTTAAATTTTATGACGAAACAGGTTTTTGGGGGCAAATAGAAACAAAGGAGTTCCCCGACGCAGCATATTTGGCAAACGTAGATGCACCATTTTGCCATGCGGCTGCTATGATACGCAAGAATGCAATAGAATCTGTGGGGATGTATTCTGAAGGCAAGAAATATTTGGGAGTTGAAGATGTAGACCTTTGGTATAAAATGTATCAAAAAGGCTACAAAGGTTACAATATTCAAGAATTTTTATATTTGGTTCAAGATGACGAAGATGCTGCCAAACGCCGCCCGTTTATACGCAGGTGGAACTTGTTTTTGGTAAAAGCAGAAGGTTACAAACGCCTTGGGATTTTTTATAAGAAATTTCCGGCAATCGTTATATTCCTTTTTAAAACGCTTATTATTTCTATATTGCCATTTAAACTTCTCGCTTTTTTGAGAAAAAGAGCAAGAAGAAATGTAATACAGAATTAAAACCGTTTATTCATAAGCAATGCCAAACTAAAAACAAAAATGGAGAAAAGGTACTAATGGAAAAATTTGAGGCGGATAATATCAACAAGCAAAACAGCAGACCAAAAGTAAGTTTTGTGCTGCCTGTTTATAACACATCGAGGTTTTTAAGAAAGTGTTTAAACAGCATAATTAACCAGACGCTGACCGATATTGAAATTATTTGCGTTAACGACGGCTCTACCGATAATTCGTTAGAAATATTAAAAGAATATGCCGCTAAAGACAGCCGAATTAAAATAATCGAGCAAAAAAACGCAGGGGTTATGCGGGCAAGGCAAAACGGCATAGAGAATGCAAAAGGGCAGTATATTATGTTTGCCGATACAGACGATTATGCAGCAAAAACCGCAGCCGAAGAGGCATATAAAAAAATCGTTGAAGAGAATGCCGATGTTGTGCAGTTTAGGGTAAGACTATATTACGGATTGTTTTCTACAAAATCTAAGGGCAAACCGGTTACCGAAATTGTGAACAAAGAAAATTTTATAAACAAATATGCAAGCCATTTGCTGGGACCCGATTATCAAGGCATTACGCTGTGTATGTATGATAAAATATATAAAAGCGAGCTGATAAAAGCAGCAGTGCAGCAGCAGGGCGATGAAGTTTACATAATGACTCAAGACCGCTGGCTGAATATTCTTGTTTTCTTTAATCCTTTGTTTAACAAATATGTCTATCTAAACAAAGAGCTTTACTATTTTCGGCAATCTAACAGCACCACGGGCAGGTATATGAGATATGTGCTTGAAACCGCCGACAGTATGGTTCCCCGTATGACGCAAATAGCTTTAGAGCATAATTGCCCGCAACAGGTTTTGTTTGATATGCACATAGAAAGTGTTTACAGCTTTATTGCCTTTTGCCAAATGGTTAGTGCCGAAAACAGCAAGGAACAAACAATAAAGCTTTATGAAGACTTTTTTAAGCATAAGCATTTAATTTTGGCAAAAGAGTTTTATAAAAACACTGATTTAGGAATTTGGGACGATTTAAAACGGTTTATAAACGATACGCCCGAGCAGTGGTATGAGTTTGTAGAGTATAAAACGGCGTCTATACCCAAATTGGTTAAAATGAAACGCAGCATAGGACTTATTGCACGCAATGTTATTAACGGGAAATATAAACAGGGTTAATGGGGGACGAGAATGATTAAACCGGCACCGTTTTTTAGTGTTATTATTCCCGTTTATAAAGCCGAGGCTTTTTTAGACGAATGTGTAAAAAGCGTGCTTTTGCAAACCTTTGATGATTATGAGCTTATATTGGTTGACGACGGCTCGCCAGACAATTGCCCGGCAATTTGCGACGAATATGCAAAGAAAGAAAGTCGTATTGCGGTTATACACAAAGCTAACGGCGGGGCTTCTTCGGCAAGGAATGTTGGAATAAAAGCCGGCAAAGGCAAATATTTGCTTTTTATTGACAGTGATGATTTTTACAGCGACAAAGAATTTTTTAACAAGCTGCATAATGTGTTAACAAAAAAAGATGCACCGCAGTTGCTGCACTTTTTATATTCCGAATATCATCCGCAAACCGATGAGTGTAAAAATGCAGTTTTTTCGCAAGATATTAACCTCAGTTTAAACGGCACTTCCGATATGCTGGCGGAGCTGATTAAAAACGACAGCCTTTTTGTTTCTCCGTGGAGTTTTGCTTTTAGCCGAGAGTTTATAATAAACAACAGCCTATATTTTGCCGAAGGAATTAAAAGTGAGGATATTGAGTGGGGAATGCGGGTTTTTAATTTGCAGCCAACCATACAAATAATCGACGAACGAGCATACGTTTGGAGAATGCAGGAAGATTCGGTAACACACTCTATTGATGCCGCACATATGCAAAATTATATGGATATTCTGAAGAAATTTGCATATGATTTTGAATATAGAAATGATGAAATAAAACGAGTGCTTTTGGGCTATATGGCATACCAATTTTCTGTTTTTTGCGGCTTGCTGCACCTTTTAAACAAAGACGAACAAAAGCAGTTTTTAAAAGATGCCCTGCAGCTTAAATGGCTGCTTAAATATGCAAGCGGGGCTAAGGCAAAACTGGTTAAAAAGCTTTGCGGGTTGATTGGTTTGCGTTTAACCGTAAAAGTTTTAAACTTCTATTTAAAGCACAGGTGATATATTGAAAAATGTTGAAATAAAGCTTACTGTTTTTACGCCCACCTATAACCGTGCCGATTTATTAATGCGTGGTTATGAAGCGTTAAAACGCCAAACCTGCAAAGATTTTGAGTGGCTTATTGTGGACGATGGTTCTACCGATAATACAGAAGAGCTGGTACAAAAGAAGATTTTGCCCGAAAACGAATTTAAAGTACGCTACATAAAAAAAGCCAATGGGGGCTTGCATACAGGCTATAATACTGCTATAGAGAACATTAACACAGAGCTTTGCACTTGTGTAGATTCGGACGATTATTTAGCCGACGATGCAGTTGAGAAAATTTTGGCTTTTTGGGAGGAGTACGGTTTGGACAAGGTTGCCGGAATTGTTGCCCCAAACTGCGATTTGGACGGAAAAGTTATAGGGACTTTTTTGCCAAACCAAAAAACTATAAACCTAATTGATTTAATGGCGGGCAAATATAAAGGCATATATGGCGACAGAATAAACATTGTTCGCACCGATTTATATAAAGAAGTTGCCCCTGTGCCGACTTTTGAGGGCGAAAAGTTTTTCAACCCCCACTGGCTGCATTTAAAAATATGCCAAAAGTACGACTTTTTGGTGTGCAACGATTGCCTGCGTGTGGTTGATTATCAACCGGCGGGGATGAGTAACTCGATGTTGCGGCAATATTATAACAGCCCCAACAGTTTTCGAGAAATTAGGCGGTTATATTTGCAGTTTAAAAATGTGCCGCTAAAATTTGTTGTAAAAAATTGCATCCATTTTTCGTCGTCTTGCTTTTTGGCAAAGAAAGCAAAAGGCATTTTTAAAAGCCCCCGCCCTGTGCTTACTTTTTTGCTTTGCCCGTTTGGGTTTGCACTAAGCCGATATATAAAAAGCAAAATAAAAAAAGGGCAGGCTAACAGCAGCTTTACAAAGGTTAAAGATTAAAAAAGGCGGTTAGAAAAGCCATAATAAACTAAGAGGGATAATTATGAGCAAAACAAACGAAGTTACCAATGGGAATATAGGGGAAGTTAAGGTTTCTTTCATAATACCCGTATATAATGCGTCAAAATACCTTAGGCAGTGCCTGAACAGTTTGGCAAGCCAAACTATGCGAGAAATTGAAATTATTTGCGTTAACGATGGTTCGACTGACAATTCGCAGGAAGTATTGCAAGAATATGCAAAAAAAGACAGTCGTTTTAAAATTATAAACCAAAAAAACAAAGGTGAGTTTGAGGCGCGCAGAACAGGAATAAACCATGCAACGGGCAAATATATAATGTTTTCGGACGCCGACGATTATTTTAAAAAAACAGCAGCCCAAACAGCGTTTGACGCAGTTGAAAAAGCCGGTGCAGCCATAGGCGAGTTTGCTTTTTATACGGTAAGAAAGTTTTTAAAAAAGCAGCATAAACGCCCTGATTTATATATTACAAACGAGCAGCTGCGAAAAGACTATATTGGCGGAGCGTTTGGCAAAAGCCTCGGTCTTTTGTTTCCCGCAGTTTGGGAAAAAATATTTAAAACAACAGTTTTGCAAGCTGCTGTTAAAGGTTTGCCGGAACTAAGGCTGCATATTGCCGCCGATTTGTTTTTGGCAGCACATGCCTGTTGCCAACCCGATGTAGATGTTCTTTTTATCAGCGAGCCGCTATATTATCACATTGCAAGAAAAGACAGTATAATAACATCATATGCCGAAAAGATTTTAGAAGCCGAAGATATCGCATTGCCGATGAAAATCAAATTGGCACAAGACAACAATTTGCCCCCGAGTGTAATAGAAGATATGATGCTGGAAAGAGCATACAGTTTTATTATTCTTTGTAAAGATACACTTGAAAAAGAACCGCAAAAAGCAAAAGAAATGTTTGAAGAATATTTTAAACATAGTTGTATGCAGTTGGCACGTGATTATTTTAAAAATGCCGATTTGGAAAATTGGGATGATATGAAGCATTTTGCTTATGATAATACGGAGCAATGGTATGAATTTATTGAGAGAAGACCTAAAAGCCAAGCAAAAAGTTTTATTAGAAAAATTTTAGACAAAATGGTAAACTGATATTTATTAAAAGTAGAATTATTAAAAAGGAAGAGTAAACAACAAATATGAAAAAAGTTTTATTTTTAATACCCGATTTAGGCGTTGGCGGAGCCGAAAAAGTTTTGGTTAACCTTGTTAATAATATGGACAAAACCAAATTTGATGTTACGGTGCTTACCATTTTTAACGAAGGACCCAATATCGGCAGCTTGAAAAAAGACGTTAATTATAAATTTGTGTTTAAAAAGCGTTTTAAGGGCAGCACCGACATTTTTAAGCTTTTTTCGCCCCGCTTTTTATACAAATGGTTTGTTAAGGGCGACTATGACATTGTGGTGTCTTACCTTGAGGGCCCGGCGGCACGTGTTATAAGCGGCTGCAACAACCCGCAAACAAAGCTTATAAGTTGGGTTCACCTCGAACAGCTTACAAAAAGAACGGGGGCACGTTCTTTTAGAACCTATAACGAAGCGAAGAAATGTTATAACAAATTCGACTTGACAGTCTGCGTGTCGCAAACTGTTTTAGAAAATTTTGTTAAGCTGTTTGATTTTAAAAAACCGATAACAGTGCTTTATAACACAAACGAAACCGAACAAATATTCAGCAAAGGGCAAGAACCTTTGGACGACCCGCTGTTTTTGCAAGACGAGCAGACGGTTAAAATTTGCGGAATAGGCAAAATTATGCCCAGAAAAGGGTATGATAAAATTGCAAGAATACACAAACGACTGCTTGATGAAGGCATAAAACAGCACGTTTATATTTTAGGCAAGGGTCCTCAGCAGGCAGAGATTGAACAATACTTAAAAGCCAACAAATTAGAAGATAGTTACACATTTTTGGGGTATCAACAAAACCTCTACAAATATGTTTCTAAGTGTGATTTGTTTGTTTGTGCTTCGCTATCCGAGGGTTTTAGCACCGCAGCAACAGAGTCGCTTGTTTTAGGCGTGCCGGTGGTTACAACCTTAGTTTCGGGGATGACCGAAATGTTAGGCGAAAATAACGAATACGGCATTATTACCGATAATAACGAAGAAGCACTATACCAAGGAATTAAAAAAATACTAACGCAGCCGGGGCTGCTGGAGCATTATAAAAAACAGGCGGCAATTAGGGGCAAAAACTTCAGCCGAGAGAAAACAGTTGCCGCAGCAGAGCAAATGCTATTAAGTTTGTAAAAAAGGTATAAAACCGGAATGAAGTTTGTGATAAAAATTTTTTCAATAATAAAAAAA
>JAISII010000014.1 GCA_031262125.1 Oscillospiraceae bacterium
TGTGATGAACCCGACCGGGTTTGTTTTCAACAAAAACAGAGAGTTGATAAATGTTGTTCATAGTGTCGGTTCCTTTCGCTTGTTTTTATAATTATATTGTTAGTTTTAAAAAAGATTAGCAGCAACCAAAGAAAACTTTTATAGAGTTAAATAAGAAAGATTAACAAAAAAATCTAAGTAGAAATACTCGGTCTAAAAAGTTTAAAGACTCGGTCTATAGAGCTAAAATACTCTTTTGTCAATAACTCGGGTAGCTTTGCCTTCAGAGCGGGGGAGTGATTTAGGCTCGAGCAAACGCACTGTTGCACTGATGTTTAAAACCTCACGCAGGGCTGCTTTTATGCGGCGGGTTTGTTCCTCTAACTTTTTAATTTCGTCGCTGAACATATCCTGTGTCATTTCAATCTGAACCTCCATAGTGTCCAGATTATCAATACGGTCAACCACTATCATATAATTCGGCTCCATACCCAGCGAGAGCAGAACGTGCTCAACCTGACTTGGGAACACATTAACCCCACGGATAATAAGCATATCGTCGGTGCGACCTTTAATTTTGCCCATTTTTACAAGTGTGCGTCCGCAAGCACACGGCTCGTGAGAAAGCGAGCATATATCCCTTGTGCGGTAGCGTACAAGGGGAAGAGCTTCTTTGCCTATGCAGGTGAAAACCAGCTCGCCCTCTTGCCCGTCGGGCAGGGGCTGCAATGTGTCGGGGTCGATAATTTCGGGGTAAAAATAGTCCTCGCAAACGTGCATGCCTGTTTGGCACGAGCATTCGTAGCTAACGCCGGGTCCGGCAATTTCAGAGAGTCCGTAAATATCATAAGCCTTTATGTTAAGAGATGCTTCGATTTCTCTACGCATATTTTCGCTCCATGCTTCTGCCCCGAAGATGCCTGCACGCAGAGGCAGCTTGCTTGTGTCTACGCCTAGCTCTTTGCAGGTTTCGCCTATAAATGCGGCGTAGGAGGGTGTGCAGCAAAGTATGTTCGAACCGAAATCTTGCATAATTTGCACTTGCCTGTTCGTGTTACCGCTGCTTACGGGGATAGAAGTCGCTCCAAGCTGTTCGGCACCGTAATGCAAGCCCAAGCCGCCTGTAAACAGCCCATAGCCGTACGATACGTGGATAAAGTCCTGCTTTGTGCCGCCTGCCGCAACAATGGCACGTGCCGCACCGTCCGCCCAACGCTCAAGGTCTTTTTTTGTGTAGCCTACAACGGTTTGTTTGCCTGTTGTGCCGCTGGATGCATGAATACGCACAAGCTCGTCCCGTCTAACGGCAAACAGCCCATAGGGGTAGTTGTCCCGCAAATCTTGCTTGTAAGTAAACGGCAGTTTTACAATATCATCAATAGTTTGAATGTCGTCGGGGGTTATGCCCATTTCGTCAAACTTTTGCCTGTAAAAAGGCACATTGTAGTAGCACCGTACTACCATTTTCCGCAATCTGTGCGATTGCAGTCTTTTAAGTTCCTCTCGTGAGGCTTGCTCTACCTCCGGTTGATAACATCTGTCCATTTTTTAATTACTCTCCTTTTTTATTAAATAAGAAATAATAATGCAGAATTCTCGTCGCAACACGCCCTTTTGAGCTTGTTTTTGCACTTTGTGCAAAAAGCTACGCTTTACGGTTGGTTGCTCCTCTTTGCAAAATGAAACATTTTGCAAGAAGCGGCTACGCCGCTATATCTTGCCTCTTGTCTCTGGCTTCTTGCTTCTTGAAACCACCCCGTCTGCTCTGTACAATCAAAAATATTATTATTTTTTTAGATTATTGTTAAAAAATAAAATTTATTTTTTACTAAGGGAGCAGCCACCCCTCCACGGAGGGGAATTTTTCTGTATTGACGAGACTTCGGGCTGGTGGTTGGTTTTTATAATTTAATTTTTAAGATTGGTATATTGTCTATTGCGTGTGCTAATATTCCCCTCCGTGGAGGGGTGGATTCGCTTTAGCGAAGACGGGGTGGTTTTGTGCTTCCTTAGCACCTTGTGCCGCAAATATGGCAAAAAGAGCATATAAAAAATATTTTATTTTTTTAAAAAACTAAAACTTTTAACACCTTGTCCCGCAAATATGGCAAAAGATAGCATCATCTGCCAAAGTTGCGTTGCAAAAAGAACATTTTTTGTCGGCAAAGGGTACATATTCGGGGGTATAAACTGCTTTGGGTTTGGGGGTAGGTTCGGGCAAAGGCTCTTCAACAGGTGTGTTTTGCGGGGTAATATCCTCTAAAACTGTTTTGTGAGTAAAAAGCGGGTCAAGGGTGTCGTCGGAACCCGAGTTTGCATTATTGCTAATATCTATATTCAGCGAAGCAAAGGGATTAGGGTCGCTTATTTGCTCGGTGGGCGGGTTTTGACGGATTGCAGGTTTTTGCCAAGCGTAGAGCGAATCAGGCAAATTTGCAGGTTCAACTTTTGCAGAATCGTTTGTGTAAGCTTCGGGGTACACAGGAGTGATTTTGGGTAGAGGAGGGAAATTTTCAAATTCGTCATCGCCCTTTTTGGGGGCTGTAAAATTGCGAGGCAAAACAGGGGTGCTGTTATCATCCTCATAATTTTCATTATCAAAGTCATCCTCGGCACGGCGAATATGCTTGCTGTAACCTAACGCCATAATACCTTCGGAAAAATCAAAAAATGCCGATATAAAATTAGAAATGCCGGAGGCTATAATAAGCGGAGCAGCGGCTTTTAATGTTTGATAAGAGGCAAGAGCTAAACCGGTGTAGCCGTCGGAAACAAACGTTATGGCAGCAATGCCGATGATTATTGAAAGTGCACCGTAAAGTGCATAAAACACAGCCGAGATTATCAGGCAAACGCCATAGGGCTTTGCACCGCCACGGTTTAGGTATATTGAAGTTAAGCTTTTGCGAACACCGCCGTAAAACCTAACGCCGTTTATGCTCGAAAACATCATAAAAGCAACTACGCCTACAACCGCAACCATTGCACCATAAACCCAAGGTTCGTTATAACCGTTAACCGACAAAAGAGTAACGCCAACAACTAAGAGCGAAAAAACACCCAAAACCGAAATGCAGGCGGCAACCAAAGTAATTATTTTTAAAACCCAAAGTGCTGTAAAGCCGGCAGATGGTGTATATGTTGGCTCGGGTTCGGTTGATTTTAAGCGGATTATAAGTGCACTTATAACAATTATTGCCGGAATTGCCAGCGAAAAGAGTGCGGAAATAATTGTTTGAACAATAGAAGTCGAAGCTGCACCCTCGCCTTGCAGAATTGTTGTAAACATTTGATAGATGTTTAAATCTATTAAACCTTGAGAGTAGAGGTTGTTTACAAACTCACGCAAAGCAGGCATAAACTCCTCGCCGAGCGAAACCGTGTTTTGCAGCACTATAAGCACAAGTGCCGACACAAACGAAGCAACGGTCGCAATTAAAAACACAAGAGTTATTTTGGAAGAAAAGTAGTTTTTAACTGTTTTAAGATTTTCGGCATACGGGTTATCGGATTCGCTTAACTGCATATAGCGGTAGTTACCCTGCATTTTCAAAACTCCTTATAAATTGCACAAATATGTGCCGCAAATTTCCAGTTTATATTAATTATTTTATATTCAAATAATAATTTACCATAATTATACAATATTTTAAAACCAATATCAAGAAAAATTGCCTTAAAATCGGTAAAAATGTAATATTTTTTGCAAGCCCACAATAAACATACAATAGAGTATTACCCTAAACGAGAAATTTATTGAGGAGCATACATATGAAATATATGATTTTTACCAAACAGAAGATAATTATGTTTGCCGTTTGTGCCTGTGCTTTGGCACTGGCTGCAATAATTGCGGTTAACACAACCTTTACTGCAATTACTACCGCAAGCTCTAACAGGGTTATACCCATCTATTGTGTAGACCGAGGGGAAGAAAAGATTTGCTCTATTTCGTTTGATGCCGCATGGGGCGACGAACAAACCAATACTCTTTTAGACACCTTGGATAAATATAAGGTAAAAAGCACGTTTTTCCTCGTGGGCGACTGGGTAGACAAATACCCCGACGCCGTTAAAGAAATTGCAAAGCGTGGGCACGACATCGGCAGCCACAGCGATACTCACCCGCATATGACACAATTGTCGGAAAGCAAAATGACAGAGGAGCTTAAATTAAGTCAAGAAAAAATCACAGCAATAACCGGCAAACCCACAACGCTGTTCCGCCCGCCCTATGGTGATTATAACAACGCAGTGGTAAATGCCGTAAAAGCACAAAATATGTATTGTGTGCAATGGGATGTTGACACCTTGGACTGGATGGACCCTTCGCCCTCGCAAATGGTGCAGACGGTGCAAAAAAAGCTTAAACCCGGCTCGATTATTTTAATGCACAACGGGGCGAAAAATGCACCCGAAGCTTTGCCGATGATTTTGGAGTATATTCAAAAACAGGGTTATAAGCTTGTGCCGATTTCTCAGCTTATACCCTCCGGCGAGTATTACACTGACCACGAGGGCAAAATGCATTTGGGTAAAGCCCCTGAATAAAACTCCAAGTTAACGGCACAATCCCTTGTTATTATCCTTATAACTTGTTTTATATTTAAGCACGAACACACGGCTAAAAAGGGCTGTGTGGTTGTGCTTTTTTGTTTGATATTTGTATAAATAACGGCATTGCTTAAAATTGGTGCTAAAAAAACAAAATTTTACAGCACGGCACGACCTCTTTTTTATGGCTTTTGAAGGAAAATGATATAGATATAAATAAGAAATAATAATTCAGAATGCAGAAATAAATTTATATTTCTATATAAATTTAATTTAAAAAAAGGTTTTCTCACAAACCACCCCGTCTTCGCTAAAGCGAATCCACCCCTCCTCGGAGGAGAAAATTAGCACACACAATAGACTATGTGCCAAACTTAAAGTTTAAATTATAAAAACTAACCGACCAGCCCGAAGTCTCGGCAATACAGAAAAATTCCCCTCCGGGGAGGGGTGGCAGGGCGAAAGCCCTGACGGGGTGGTTTCTGCGGAAAAATTTATTTTTATTAAAATTTAAATAGAAATTTAAATTTTTGTGTGTGGTGGTTTTGTTAAACTATTTCTGCATTCTGCATTCTTATTTCTTATTTAACAAAAAGGAGAATTTTAAAATGCAAGTAGCATCAAAAGTAAAAAAACGACGCAGGCAAAAAGCAGAGGTTTTTGCAGCAAGCAAAGAATTTATAACCCAGCTTTGCTTTTTTTTGGGCGGAGCTGTTATAGCCGGAGGGGCACAGTTTGGGCAGCTGCGACCGTTTGGTGCGGCGTTTGCAGCAGCGGCACCGTTTAGGTATTTGTTCTCGGCGTCTGCCGGGGCGGTAATGGGTTACATAATTTCGGACCCCGGCAACAGCTTCCGCTATATTACAATTTTGATTGCGATGGCGGCAATACGCTGGCTTTTTAACGATATTAAGCGGATAAGCAACAGCGGGTTTTTTATACCTGTTGCGGTTTTTTTGCCTGTGGCGGCAACAGGGGTTGCGTTGTTATTTTCAAGCGGCAGCGAGCTTACGGACTTAGGCTTTTGCCTTACCGAAGCTTTTGCAGCGGCAGGGGCGGCATACTTTTTTGTGCAAACAATAGATTTGTTTTTAAGCAACCGCACCTTAACATCGTTTAACCAGCAAGAAATTGCAAGCATTGTTTTTGCAGGGTGCATTGCATTGCTGAGCCTTAATATTTTTGCGTTGGGCGGCGTTGCATTGGGGCGGATTGCCGCCGGGGTGTTTGTGCTGCTTTGTGCCCGCTACGGCGGTGTTGGCGTTGGCAGCATTTGCGGCATTGCAACCGGCGTGGTTTTCAGCCTTAACTCGGCTGATATGCTGTTTTTGTGCGGTGCATATGCCTTTGGCGGAGTTATTGCAGGGGTGTTTGCACATTTGGGCAAGCTGGCATCGGCGGGTGCTTTTGCACTGTGCTGTGCCGTAATGTCGGTAATGTCGGGCGAAAATTATTTAATGGTGGCAACCCTAATAGAAACCGCAGTTGCCTGCACCGTGTTTATGCTGTTGCCCAAAAGCTTGGGCAACGTGCTTTCGGCAGTGTTCCTTGACAAGCAGGATGCAACAAGGGGCGAGAGCTTTAAAAATGCAGTTGTAACTCGGCTGGGGTATGCCTCAGAGGCGCTTGAAAATGTGAGCGATTGCGTAAACAATGTGTCGGACAAACTGGAGAGAATGTATACCCCGAGTGCCGATTGGGTGTTTGACGAAACAAAGGAGCGGGTTTGCAAAACCTGCGGGTTGAGGGTTTATTGCTGGGAGAAAGAAAAAGAATCGACCGTGCAGGATTTTGCAAAGTTAAAAACGCAGCTGGAGCAGCACGGAGATATGGACTTGACGGTGGTAGAAAAGTGCTTTGAAAAAACCTGCTGCAAGCAGAAGGAAATTGCCAACAGTATGAACGAAACCTACAGAGAATATTTAGCCTATAAGGATGCCAAACGCAGGGTTACGCAAATACGCTCGGTTGTGGCAGGGCAGTTTGCCGGGTTATCGGACATTTTAAAAGATATGGCGGCGGAGTTTGAAGCTTATTGCAAATTTGACAACGGAAGCAGCGAAAAAATTACCGAGTACCTTAAAAATTTAGATTTTGCGGTGCTGGGCTGCAGCTGTATGGTAAATAACCAAAACCGTATGACGGTAGAAATTGAAATAGCAAACAACCACAAGGGCAACCTTAAAAAGCCACGCTTTGCTTATGATATTTCTAAGCTTTGCGGGCGGCAATTTGTTACGCCCAATGTTAGCTATGCGGGCGATAAAATACGAATTTTAATGTCGGAGGAGCCTGTGCTTTCGGCAGAAATAGGCACATGCCAATACACCGCATACGGCGGCGGCTTGTGCGGCGACAGTTTTACCTATTTTGAGGACGGTGCCGGCAATTTGGTTACTATTATAAGCGACGGTATGGGCACGGGCGGCAAAGCGGCTGTGGACGGTAATATGGCGGCAAGCATTATGAAAAAACTTATAAAATCGGGGCTGTCGTATGACTCGGCTTTGCAAATTGTAAACTCGTCGCTTATTGTAAAATCCGACGACGAAACCTCGGCAACGCTGGACGTCGGCGTTATTGATATGTTCACCGGGCAAATGAAGATGCTTAAAGCGGGTGCACCGGCAACTTACATTCGCAAAAACGGCAAGGTGCTTAAAAAAGAGCTGCCCGCCCTGCCTGTTGGCATTTTGTATGATGTTAAGTTCAGCAAGGACGAAATTGAGTTGAACGAGGATG
This sequence comes from Oscillospiraceae bacterium, assembly GCA_031262125.1. Taxonomy (GTDB): domain Bacteria; phylum Bacillota; class Clostridia; order Oscillospirales; family Acutalibacteraceae; genus JAISII01. The sequence goes on from JAISII010000014.1 coordinate 7,276, forward strand.
ATATTGTTGTAATGGTGTCGGACGGCGTTTTAGAGCAGGACGAGCAGTGGCTTATTAATTTGCTTAAGAGCTGGAAAGCCGAAAAGCCCGATGCACTTGCACAAAGAATTGTAGAGGAAGCAAAGCAACGCAGCGGCGAACACGAGGACGATATTACTGCTGTTGCTGTTAGGGTTAGGTAGATAAACCACCCCGTCTTCGCTAAAGCGAATCCACCCCTCCCCGGAGGGGAATATTTGCACAACCAATAGATTGTTGACAAATTTAAAGACAGCCGTATTATCCCCGCCGTGAGGCAGGGATAATACTAAAATCACAACATTGACAAATAAAAAAGAATATTGTATAATGTATTTGTTAAAATTTACTATTTGCATTTTTGTAAAACTAATTTATAAATAACATAAAAAATCGCAACACATAACGAAAGGATTGATAATCTCCATGCCTGACGATTCGGGCGGCTCAAGCCAAAGTAACGGTAACAATAACGGCAGCAACAAGCAGCAAAAGCAAACGCTGCTAATGCGGCTTTTTGCAC